>JBBIVC010000023.1:11837-15503 GCA_037439905.1 Thermoflexus sp. | reverse complement strand
CCCCGGCGTCCGCAATGCGTTCGTTGCCTATGCGGCGTACGTGGCGAAGAACTACCGGCCCGCGTACCTGGCTATCGGGGTCGAAATCAACATGACGTATGAGCGGGCACCGGAGCAGTTCGAGGCGTTCGCGACGCTGTACGACGAGGCGTACGCCATCGTGAAGGGGAACAGCCCGGACACGAAGGTGTTCCCGACGTTCCAATTGGAGGACCTGGAGGGCACGTTCGGCGATGTCCACCCGCCGCGCTGGGAGCTGATCGAGCGCTTCCGCGACAGGATGGACGTGCTGGCGATCAGCACGTACCCGTTCCTCGGGGATGTCCGCAGCGCCGCCGAGGTGCGGGCCGACTACTACGCGCAGCTGCGCGAGCGCTGGGACGGCGAGATCATCATCTCCGAGACGGGGTACCCCTCGGCGCCGGTGGAGGGGCGGCTGGTGGTGGGGACGGAGGCCGACCAGAACGCCTACCTGAAGCGGCTGCTCGAAGAGGCGAATACGCTGGGGTTCAGCCATGTGGTGTGGTTCGCGGCGCTGGACCCGGCCTTCGCGACGACCGGCGCCACTTCAGTCTTCAAGGACATCGGGCTGCGGCGGAGCGATGGCTCGAACAAGCAGGCGTGGACGACCTGGGAGGAATGGGCGCGGCGGCCGATCGCCGAATGACCGCGGAAGGGTCCGTTATTATGTCGCGGCAGGGGTTTCCTCGGCCGCGCCGGCATCGGGAGTGAGCGTCTCAGCGAGCTGGAGGCGCTCCAGGATCTCGCGGCGGGTCACCAGCCCGATCATCCGGCCTTCCTCGAGCACGGGGACCTGGTTCAGGCGCTTTTCGCCGAGCAGCACGAGGACTTCGACCGCTGGCGTGGTGGCGAGGACGGTGATGACGCGGTCGCGCGGCGTCATGGCAGCCTGGGCGGGGGTATTGCGCCACTCGCTGCGCGGCACGCGGCGCACATCGGTGACGGTGAGGATGCCGAGGACAGCGCCGCCGTTGGCGACCATCACCGCGCGTTCGCCCTGGCCCACCATGTAGTCGTCGACAATCACCTGGAGTGGGACGCCGGGGGTCACGCTGGGGAAATCGGTACGCATGACATCGCGAGCGGTGAGGTGCTTGAGGACGCCTTCGAGCTGGAGGTTCGCGGCTTCGCCGCGGGCGGCGCCCAGGAGGAACCAGCCGATGAACATGAACCAGAGCCCGTTGAAGAGGAGCCCACTCAAGAGGAGCAGGAACCCCCCGGCGATGAGGGCATAGCCGAACATCTCTCCGACGCCGGAGGCGATGCGGGTGGCGCGGCGGAAGCTGCCGGTGCGCTTCCAGGCGATGGAGCGCAGGACCCGCCCGCCATCGAGCGGAAAGCCCGGGAGGATGTTGAACACCGCGAGGAGCGTGTTCACGAACGCGAGGTAGTAGAAGGTGGCCTCGAGCTGCTCATTGACGCCGCGGAAGGCGAGGCCCGCGAGCCCGGTGACGACCGCGATCAGGAGGCTGGTAGCGGGACCGGCGGCCGCGATCTGGAACTCCTCGCCTGCCGATGAAGGCTGGCGGCCGAGGTGCGAAACGCCGCCGAAGATGAACAGCGTGATGCGCGGCACTTCGAGCCCACGCCGTTTGGCGACCAGGGCGTGCGCCAGCTCGTGGATGAGCACGGTGATGAAGAGGAGGACGGCCGCGCTGATGCCGACGGACCAGTAGGCGAACTGGCTCCAGTCCTCGTACTGGTCCGGGAAAAACCCGGCAGAGAGCGAGTAGGCAACGAAGGCCAGGATCAGGAGCCACGAGGGATGGATCTCGATATCGATGCCGAAAAGCCGGGCGACGCGAAAGGAATTGCCGAACACTCCTCTACGCTACCGGCCGGGAAGGCGCGCGCCAAGTAGCGCGGATGCGACAGAAGGTGTCGCGATGGTACGGCATGCTGGCCGGCGATGCTTCCCGATCCCCGGGATCGCCGCTACGGCACTGGCTACTGGTTCCTCCAGGGGCTGCAGATAGGCCTGATCTGGGCCATTTTCACCAAGCCCCTCGAACTGCTGGCATGCCTGGGATGCCTGCTGTTGCTGCTGATCATCATCGTGGTGCTGGTCGTGGGCACCATTGTGTCGTTGCTTGAGTGGTGGCTGGTGCCGGTAGGCCTGGCGGTCCTGGCGCTGGTGCTCATCCGCGAGCAACTGCGGATAGAGCGGGGCCTCTCCGGCAGAGGCGGAGAGGCCCCGGGAAAACGGAAGTGAAGGCGGCCTACTCGACGATGAGCACGCCGCTCATGTTGTGGCCCGGGATGCCGCAGTTGTACTCATACCGGCCGGGCGATTCGGGCTTGAACATGATGAAGGCGCTTTCGGCGCCGGGGACGGTGGCGTGGATGCCCAGGGCGTCGATGTCGAAGGTGTGGTCGTAGCTATCGGCGTTGAGCACGCGCCACTGCACAACTTCGCCGGCCTTCACGCGCATCTCCTGCTGGAGGAACTGGTCGTTGCCCATGGCAATGGCGACCGGGAGGCTTTCGACCGCCTCATCGCTGACGCGGGCGACAACGCCGTGCTTCGGGGTGAAGGCGACCAGGGCGCCACCCACGACGAGACTGGCGACGACGGTGAGCGCCGGCGGTACCCAGCGCGGCATGGTCCGATCGCCGGGCGCGCGGCGGTAGTTCTGGAACGTGGCGCCAACCCCGGCGGCGATGGTCACCAGGAAGGCGGCCGGGAGCACAAGCACGTTGAGCGTGAAGGGGCGGGCGACATCGTACTCGTTGAGGTGCCAGGTGAAGATGAGCGGGAACTCGAAAGCGAAGCCCGCGAGAGCGATGAGGACGGTGGGTATGGAGGCCCAGCGCTTGCCGGTGAGCGGCAGGAGCGCGACCGACCAGGCGATCGGGACGATCGCCATGTCGGGGGTGATTTCGCCGATGAGGACTGTAAAGAGATAGATGTAGCCCAGCGCCACGACGGTGAGCCCCATCGCGGCCACCGCCGCGAGAGGGGTATACCGGCCCACCAGCGGCCGGCTGCCGACGGCCACGAAGGCCCCAGATGCAGTCATGTTCGTTTCCTCTCCCCGCGTCCCGGTGGTGGATGAGGATTCCCGGGAACGCCTTGAACAACGTAGGAAACGCAGGCCTACCGGAATGGCTCGCAGTTCACACAGCGGCTCCCACTTAAGTCGGAACGAGGGAGGAGGACCAGCTTCAGAGCAGGCTTTCGTAGGCCTGGCGCAGCGCCGTGACGCTGCTCCTGAGCGGCCCAAACGAGAACGTGTCGCCAGGGACGGTCCGGCCGAGTCGGGAGATCGGCACGCCGAGCTCTTCCGCCAGGTCGCGCAGGCGGGCGGCTCCGCCGCCCTGGCGGAAGGTGTCGCTGGCGATGCTCACGACGATGCGGCCCTGGGCCTCGCCGAAGAGGGCGGCATCGAGGCGGCCCGCGAGCTGAACCTCGCCTTCGAAGCCCTGGCCGCCGAGGATGGCGCACTCCGCGAGGGCGACGGCGAGCCCGCCATCGGAACAGTCATGCGCGCTCAGCAGCAGTCCCTCGGCGTGGGCGCGGAGCACGAGCTGCTGGAGCCGCTTTTCGGCGGCGAGGTCGACCACCGGCATGCCGGCGACCACGCCGTGGAGCGCTTCGAGGTATTCGCTGGCGCCGAGGGTGGAGGCTGGCTGTTCGAGATCTGC
>JBBIVC010000023.1:0-11827 GCA_037439905.1 Thermoflexus sp. | reverse complement strand
GAGGAGGAAGACCTGGCAATCGGGGCCCTGGAACCCGGCGCGCAGGTGGCGGCTCACGTCATCGAGGATGCCGAGCATGCCGACGACGGGCGTGGGGTAGACCGGGCGGCCGGCCGTTTCGTTGTAGAGGCTGACGTTCCCGCTAACGACGGGCGTATCGAACTGGAGGCAGGCCTCGGCGATGCCGCGAACGGCGTGTTCGAGGGCGTAATAGACGTCTAGCTTCTCCGGGTTGCCGAAGTTCAGGCAGTCGGTCACCGCTACCGGGGTAGCGCCTGTGCAGACGACGTTGCGCGCAGCCTCGGCGACGGCAATAGCTCCACCGGCGTACGGATCGAGGTAGCAATAGCGGCCGTTGCAATCGGTGGTGACGGCGATGCCGCGGCCGGTACCGGGGACGCGGAGCACGGCGGCATCGCCCCCCGGCGGGACGACGGTGTTGTTGAGAACCTGGTGGTCGTACTGGCGGAAGACGCCACGCTTCGAGGCGATGTTGGGCCGCGACAGCAGCCTGAGCAACACACCCGCCGCCTCGCCCGGGGCGACATCGGGGAGGCGTCCCGGGTCGAAGGCGTTAAGGGCCATGAGCTCGGCCGGGCGGGTGCCCTGGCGCCGGTACTGCGGCGGGTCGGTCGCGATATCGACCGGGACGCGGGCGACCTCGACGCCATGCTCCCGGACGACCACCTCGTTGCCATCGGTGACCACGCCGATCGGCTCGCAGTGGAGCTCCCAGTGTTGGAAGAGGGCGGTCACCTCGGCGACGTGTTCGCGTTTGGCGATGACCAGCATGCGCTCCTGGCTTTCGCTGAGCATGACTTCGTAGGGGGTCATGCCCTGTTCGCGCCGGGGGACGTTTTCGATATCGAGGATGGCTCCGGAGCCGCCCCTGGCGCAGCACTCGACCACCGAGCTGGTCAGTCCCGCTGCCCCCAGGTCCTGGAGTCCGACGACCCATTCGCCGTGTTCCGAGGCGAGCTCGTAGCAGGCTTCCATCAGGAGCTTTTCCATGAAGGGGTTGCCGACCTGGACGGCAGGGCGCATCTCTTCGAAGCGGGCCTCGGGGTCGGTGCGGCTGGCGAGGCCGCTGGCGCCGTGAATGCCATCGCGGCCGGTATCGGAGCCGACCAGGAGGAGCACGTTGCCGGCGCCGCGGGCTCGGGCGCTGAGGAGCTTCGCGGTTTCGGCGATGCCGACGCACATGGCATTGACCAGCGGGTTGCCGTTGTAGGCGGGGCTGAAGTAGACCTCACCTCCAACCGTGGGGATGCCGAGGCAGTTGCCGTAGCCGCCGATGCCGCCAACCACACCCTCGAACAGGTAGCGGTTCTGGGGGTCATCGAGCGGGCCAAAGCGGAGCGAATCGAGGATCGCGATGGGGTAGGCGCCCATCGCGAAGATATCGCGCACAATCCCGCCGACGCCCGTGGCCGCGCCCTGGTACGGCTCGATGGCGGACGGGTGATTGTGGGATTCAACCTTCATCACGACGCAGAGGCCGTTGCCGATGTCGATAGCGCCGGCGTTTTCGGCGCCAACGGCGGTCAGGATGCGGTCGCCAGTGGAGGGGAACAGCCTGAGCAGGGGCTTGCTGTTCTTGTAGCCGCAATGCTCGCTCCAGAGCGAGCCGAACATGCCGAGCTCGACTTCGTTTGGTTCGCGGCCGAGGCGCTGGACGAGGAGGTCGTATTCATCGCGGCGGAGGGCAACGGCGTCGAGAGCGGCCTGGTCGACTGGCATGGCGATAGCGTACCGTGGCCCGCGCTAAGGCGTGAGGCGGACGTTGCTCAGCGGAGCTCGTACCGGGCGCCGGCGCCCGCAAAGCCGCCGGCGAAGCGTAGCTCCAGCGGCTCGGCATCGGCCGGGAGCACGAAGACCGCCCGGACCGTGATGCGGTCCCGGTCGTCGATTTGCGCCGGCGCTGACCGGTTGCCGACGGTGAGGATCTCGGCAGGATCGCGGCGGGTTTCCTTCCCATCCTCTCCCTCGAACGCATAGCGCAGGCTGGCGGAGCCCGCGGCGACATCGACGCGGCGGCCTGAACGGTTCCAGACCTCCCATTCGAAAACCACGATGCGCTCATCGCTGGCGGGCGCCAGGACGAGCACCAGGTCGTCGCCGGGATCGTAGGCCGCCTCGAGGCTGAACATGACGGGGCCATCGCCGAGGGCGGGCTCGAAAACGACCGTGGGCCCAGGCTGACCGCGCACCAGGCGGTCGTAGGAGACGCGCTCGGTGTGGACGTCACCGCCAAGGGACGCGGTGACCGCAATGAGGGCCGCCCAGCCACCGGCGAGGAGCCAGCCACCGATGCCGGAGGAGACGGTGGCGGCGTTGCTTGCGGGTCCAGCATCGGCGGCGAGCGCGAATGGCGGGAAGCGGTCGTTGAATGAAGCCAGGTAGCCAACCGTCCGGTAGTACCAGCGGGCCACTCCGGCGGAGAACTGGAACATGCCGCGGGGATAGTTGCCGGTGAAGAGGATGGCAAACCAGGCGAGCACGGTGACCACGAAGACGGCCATCGCCAGGAACTGGAGGACGATGTAGTGGGGCAGCAGGAGGATGGACTTCCAGAAGAGCACGCGCCAGCGGCTGAGGTAGCCGGACGGCGGGTCGTCGAAATCCAGCGAAACGGGGCTGGCCTCGCGCGAGAGGCTGGGGAACCGGTCGGTGAGGAGCGCGCCGTAGCACCAGGCGCGGGCGGTGTAGTCGAGCGACCCGGCGAGGCCGCGAAACAGCCAAACCGGGTACTTGCGCCGCCAGAACACGGCCATCCAGCCGAACGCGACGCCAAACCAGATGAAGTACTGGAGGAGCCAGAGGATGAGGGCGACGGGAACGAGCAGGAACAGGCGGAAGAAGGTGCTCACCCGGCTCATGCGCTCCGGGTAGCGCACGTCGAACGACATGGGGTAACGGGGCGGCGGGGAAGGCGGGAGGTCGCTCGCGCCAGGGCCCTCGGGTGGGTTGGTCACCGTGGTTCCTTCGCGGGATGGGCGAGGCATGGACCGGGGCTGCCCGCCGGTCCATGCACTGGATGCGGTTGGTGGGCCCGGTTCAGTTGAGGCTGAAGGGTGGGTACTGGTCGGTCAGCAGCACGGCGTAGGCGTAGTAGCGCATCTGCCAGCGCAGGAAGCCGGCGACGAAGTTGTGCATGCCCTGGGGCACCGAGCCGGTGAAGAGTGCCGCGAACCAGGCGATGAAGATGACGACCTGGGCCGCGATCTGGAGGAAGTAGAGGATGATGTAGTGGGGGATGATCATGATGACGCGGAAGAAGACGGTGAGGCGATTGCGGCCTTCGGCCTGGGCCTCGCCGCCGAAGCGGACCGGGTAGGAGGCATCGGGGCCCATGGCGAACGGTGGGTACTTGCCGGTGAGCAGGTACATGTAGCCATTGGCACGGGCTATCCAGTGGAACGTGTTGGTGACGAACCCGGACATGCCGGCAGGATAGGCGCCGGTGAAGAGGATGATGAACCAGGCTGCGAGGGTGATGAGGGAGGCGACAAGCCCCAGCAGGGCGATGATGATGGCGTGCGGTATCACGAGGATGATGCGGAAGAACACCGTTAGCCTGCTCTGCGGGGCTGCGGGATCGACCTCGAGCGTGAACGGGTACGCGGGGGCCATGCTCACGAACGGTTCTCCTCGGCCGGCCACCTCTGGTTGTGGCCCGCGCCTTTCCGGGCTCTGCCTCCGGATGGAGGATTTGTACGCCCGCGTACACACTTTTGTAAAGATTTCGTCTGTAAACGGGCGGAGTGTGACGAAAGCTGCTCAGCCCAGGCAACCCATCTCGCGGGCGATGATGTGCTTTTGGATTTCGCTTGTGCCTTCGGCGATGGTGAGCGCACGAACATCCCGGTAGTAGCGGGAAACCGGTGCTTCATCCATGTAGCCCATTCCGCCGAAAATCTGCACGGCGTGGTCGGCCGCCCGCTTGGCCATCTCCGTGCAGTAGAGCTTGGCCATGGCTGCTTCCTTCGTGAACGGCAGGCGCTCCATGTGCAGGCGGGCGGCACGGTCGCGGAGCATGCGGCCCGCCTCCAGCTCGACGGCGGTATCGACGAGCATCCCCTGGACGTACTGGAACTGTGCGATGGGGCGCTTGAACGCCACACGCGCCCGCGCGTGGGCGAGGGCAAGGTCAAGGCATTCGGCTGCGACGCCGACGCCGTTCGAGGCGATGTAGACGCGTGTCAGCGCGAATCCACTGCCGACGACGGCCGCGCGGCCCGACCCGCGCCCGCCGAGCAGATGCTCCGCCGGGACGCGGCAGCCATCGAACGAGAGTTCGCGGGTATCGGCCGAGCGCAGCCCCATCTTCCGGAGCGGTGGACCGATGTGGTACCCGGGCGTGCCTTTCGGGACGAGGAAGAGCGCGAAGCCCTCGTCGGTGCGGCAGAGTGGCGTGACGAAGCCGCAGTTCTCCATGCCGGCGTTGCTGATGTAGATCTTCGCGCCATCGATCACCCACTCGTCGCCGTGGGCGACCGCGCGGGTGCGGATGGCGGCGGTGTCGGAACCGGCATCGGGTTCGGTGATGGCGCCCGCGCCGACCATCTCGCCCCGGACCACGGGCTTCACGTATTCATCGACCCACGACTCCCGTCCGTCGCCGGCCGAGCGCAGGAGGGTCTGCCCGCCCTGGATGCCGACCCAGAGGGTCAGGCCGAGGGAAGCATCGACGCGGCTGATCTCCTCGATGGCGAGGCAGAAGGCAAGGGTATCGGCATCGCTCCCTCCGACCGCTGCAGGGTAGAGCATGCCAGTGACGCCAAGGGCGCCGAGGCGGCGGTAGAGGGCGTAATCGAAGCTGGAGGTGCGGTCGCGTTCCTCGGCGCCGGGCGCGATCTCCTTGCGGGCGAACTCGCGCACGGTGCGCTGGACCTGGAGCTGGACATCGTTGTACCCGTTGGGGTCCATTTCCCCCTCCGCGATTACCGTTTCGGGGGAGTGTAGCGGGCGCGGGGAATGCGGCGGATCAGGAAGAAAGGACGGCGGCAGCGCTGCGTATGACCGACTCCCAGATGCGGTTGCCGTCGGAGCCGCCGACGAGCTGTTCACCGGCGCGCTCGGGGTGGGGCATCATGCCGAGGACGTTGCCGCGGGCGTTGATGATCCCGGCGATGTTGTGCGCGCTTCCGTTGGGGTTGGCCGCGGGTGTGACTTCGCCGGCGGCGTCGCAGTAGCGGAAGACGACGCGCCCGCGGAGCTCGAGCTCATTGAGCGTCTGGTCGTCGGCGTAGTAGTTGCCTTCGCCGTGGCTGATAGGGACGCGGAGGACGGCGCCCTCGGGGATGGCATCGGCCCAGGGCGTCGCGCCGCCCTCGCGGCGGAGGTACACCCACTCGCAGCGGAACTGGAGGCTCTGGTTGCGGATGAGCGCGCCGGGGAGGAGGTGGCTCTCGCAGAGCACCTGGAAGCCGTTGCAGATGCCGATGACGGGCTTGCCGGCCTCGGCGAAGCTCACCACCGCCTCCATCACGGGAGAAAAGCGGGCGATTGCGCCGCAGCGGAGGTAATCGCCGTAAGAGAAGCCCCCGGGCAGAACGACGGCATCGTACCCGGAGAGGTCCGTCTCCCGGTGCCAGAGGATATCGGCCTGCTGTTCGAGGACGTTGTGCAGCACGTGGTAGGTGTCGCGGTCGCTCCAGGTCCCGGGGAAACGGATGATGGCAAAGCGCATGGTGAGATTGTCGAACGGCCGGGCGCGGCTGTCGAACAGCGCTTACGGGCGCCCGGGCGAGACGGGGGTTTCGCCGCGGGCGAGTGCGGCGATTTCATCGGAGGTGGGTTCGGGGTACTGCACGCGGGGGTGGTAGATAGCGCGCAGGGTGGCCTTGAAGCTGGCCGCGACGGCCTGGAGCTCCCGCATGGTGATGTCGCATTCATCGAGCTGGCCCTCGGAGAGCCGCTCCGCGAAGACGCCGTCGATGAGCTGCTCGATGGTCGGACCTCCCTCGTCGCGCCGGGCGCGGACGACCGCCTCGCAGGAATCGGCGAGCATGACGATGGCGGCCTCCTTCGTCTGGGGGCGTGGCCCTTCGTAGCGGAAGGCAGCGGCATCGACGGGGGCGCCTTCGTGGGCGGCGCGCCGGTAGAAGTACGTGACAAGGCGCGTGCCGTGGTGCTGTGGGATGAAGTCGCGCACCACCGGGGGGAGGCGGTAGCGCTTCGCGAGCTCGATGCCGTTGGTGACGTGGGCGCGGATGACGGCGGCGCTCTCGTGCGGGGCCATGCCCTCGTGCGGGCTGGGCGAACCATCGAGCATGTTTTCGATGTAGTAGCCGGGCATCATGAGCTTGCCGATGTCGTGGTAGTACGCGCCCACACGGACCACGAGGGCATCGGCGCCCACCTGGGCCGCCGCCCTCTCGGCAAGTGCGCCAACCAGCATGCTGTGGTGGTAGGTGCCGGGGGCTTCATCCTGCAGGCGGCGGAGGAGCGGATGCTCGGACTGGGCGAGCTCGAGCAGCTGGAGGCGGGTGGTCACGCCGAAGACCATCGAGAGCATGATGAACACGCCCACGGCCAGGAGGGCCGCCCCCGCTCCATGGAGCCCGGCGGCCAGCCCGATCCATGCCAGTTCGACGTTTGCGCGCTGGGCCCCGATGAGCCAGAACACCACCATTACCCCGCCGGTGGCTGCGGCGACAGCAACGGCGGAGAGCGCGTAGCGGCTCAGCCGGTCGGCCCCGTGAAGGATGGCGGCGCCCGCGAGGCCACCAGCGGCGTAGGTCATGCCCAGCTCGAGCGATTGGAGGGAGCCGACGTAGGAGGTCCCGGCGATCTGGGGTGCGGTACCTCCGACGAAGGCAGCGAAGAGCCCGACCACGACTGCGACCAGCGCCGCAAAGGAAAGGTCGGCAAACGAGGCGGCAATCATGGCTGAGGCCGCCACGGGCAGGGCGAACGCGTAGAAGTGGCTTTCCGTATCGGGCATCAGGAGGGGCAGCATCACGCGGGCGCCAAGGAGGACGGCCCCGATGCCCAGGGTCACCACGGCCATGCGGCGGCGGGCAGGGGCTTCGAACGGCTGGAAGAGGTAGCTGTATGTCCCGAGCAGGATGCCGAATCCCGCGGCGATGATGCTGCCACCGGCCACGCCGTAGAGATCGATGCCGTCATCGACAACCCCGCTGGCGTGGAGCGCTTCGATGTCCTGGGCGGTGATGGGCTGGCCTTCGGTGACGATGACCTGGCCCTTCGCGATGGTGCGGACGACGGGCTGCACGGCCGCGATTGCGGCTGCGCGGCGGGCCTCGGTCGCGGCAACATCGACCTGGAAGTTCGGGACGACGAAGGCGCGCAACACTTCCTTCATCGCGGTCTGCTCAGCCGGGGAGGCGGGCGCCTTGCCGGGCTGGGCGAGGAAGTCGGCGATCGCGGCATCGAGGAGGTCAGGCTTGATGGGCGATGACATGAGGTCGGTGAGCGCGGCCACCGTGCGCGCCTGGAAGGCATCGAATGTGGCGGCGTCGATCGACTGGAGGGCGGAACGCCCGGCGCTGGCGACGGGCTTTGGTGTCGAGAGGTTGGCCACCTGGTCGGATTTCTGCTGGGCGGTGAGGTCGGTACGGCTGATGATGGCCCGGACCTGGCTGAGGTAGCGATCGAGGCGCTGTGCCTGCTGGTCGCGGATGCTGGAATCGACCGGGAGGGCCACCTCTTCGACGGCTGCGGCAGCTTCCTGCCGGGCTGCCTCGGTGAGGACCGCGGATTCAAACTGGGCGTCGCGGGCGGCCTCGAACGTGGCCGGTGCGATATCCCCTTCCTTCAGCTCGCCATCGAACTGGAAGAGGGGCACCACCAGCACGACAGAGATCGCGAAGAGCACCAGGCCGAAGGCCACGGCGGTGATGCGTGAGACAGCGGGAGCGGGCTTGCGACGGATCATGGCTGCAGCCGCAGGATACCAGAGCGAGCGTTCGCGGCCGGGAATGCTCAGAATACGGTTCCTTCGCCGAGCAGTTCGTTCAGGGCGGTGAGGCGGTTGATGACGAGGAAGCCGGAGCGATCGCGGACGGGCTGGTTGCGTTGCAGGAGGACGGCGCGCATCCCGGCGTTACGGGCGCCGGGGATGTCGGTGGCCGGCGAATCGCCGACGAAGATGGCCTCGTGTGGTTCGGCACGCAGGTCGGCGAGCGCCCGCCGAAAGGGGGCCGCGTTCGGCTTGGCGAGCCCGACATCGGCGGAGGAGACGAAACTATCGACGTAGCCCGCGAGGCCAAGCTCGTTGAGCTTCACCTGGAAGTAGTGGCCGGGGAAGATCGCATTGCTGACGACGCCGACGCGGTAGCCGCGGTACTTGAGCGAGCCGAGGAGCGCGCGGGCATCGTCGTAGACCTCCTGGTAGCGGGTGCCCTGATCGAAGAAGAGCCTGGCGCAGGCTTCGACGTCGTTCGTGCCCGAAGGCCAGCCGAGCCAGGTGAATGCCTCGCCGACCACGCGTCCGATGGTGGGGCAGGACTCGGTCTCGCCCGGGAGGTAGGGTGGGAGGACGGCGTGGAAGGCGCGGGCGAAGTCGCCGCTCTGGACATCGATGCCCAGGTTCTTGCGGGCGTAGGCATCCACGGCGGATGCGGCCACGTCGATCGCCCCGGGGTCGCTGGTGACGAGGGTGCCGTCCCAATCGAAGAGCACGGCGTTGATGGCCATTTCAGCCGCCGAGGTGCCTCCGCACCACTTCGTTGATAGCGCGGCCATCGGCCCGGCCGGCGAACTGCCGGGTGAGCACGGGCATGACCTTGCCGATATCGCGTGGACCGCTGGCGCCGGTTTCGGCGATGACTTTCGCCACGGCGGCCTCGATTTCCTCCGGGGTGGCCTGCTCGGGGAGGTAGCCTTCGAGGATCCTGGCCTCGGCGCTCTCGCGTTCCACGAGATCCATGCGGTTGCCCTTCTGGAACTCGATGATGCTTTCGCGCCGCTGCTTCACCTGCTTCTGGATCACGCTGGTGACGGCCGCGTCATCGAGCGCCCTGCCCTGTTCGATTTCGGTGTTCTTGATTGCGGCGATGAGGAGCCGGAGAGCGGACTTGCGGACCTCGTCGCGGTTGCGCATCGCGTCAGCGAGGTCGGCCTGGATTCGTTCCTTGAGGGTTGCCATGGTGAGCTCCCAGAAAGCCGCGGGCCCGGCATGATGGCCGGGCCCGCAAGGTTGTTCGGATGATGCCCGGGCTAGCGCCTGCTGGCTGCGCGGGCTTCGCTGCGGAGCTGCTTCTTGCGGAGCTTCCGCAGGCGGGCGGCTTCCTTCTTCTTGCGCTTCACGCTCGGCTTTTCGTAGTGCTCCCGGCGCCGCGCCTCGGCCAAAATGCCGTCCTGCTGGACGCGCTTGTTGAAGCGCTTGAGCGCGGCCTCGAAAGCCTCTCCATCGCCGACGATGACTTCTGCCAAGAGGAACTATCACCTCGCCTTCTTGCGAAACGGACTGCCCGGGACGGGCCGCAGGAGAACTACCATAACACCCGAAGGGGCTAGACGGAATCCGTGGGGGACCATTCGGGAGCGCCAGCCTCGCGCAGGCGGCGGTCCAGGCGCTCGAGGTGGTACTCGACCCAGATGGCCGGGCGCTCGCTCCGGATGCCCGGGGCATCGTGATTGAAGCGGTCCTGGCGTTTGCGGAGGGACCGTGCGAGATCTTCGTAGCGCCGGCGCACGCGCTCGATTGGCAGGCGGTAGGCGGCCCACTCGCCGCTCCGGGCGGCGGCGGCGCAGAGCGCGGCGTGCTCGGCATCCAGCCGGTCGAGGTTTTCCCGGTCGCGCTCGATGTCGCGCGCCAGGTTGAGCCATTCCGGGAGCATGCCGCCGTTCTGGAGGATGCGGAACCCGAGCCAGTTTTCGCCCGCCAGGCCGTCGCCATCGCCAAAATGGAACGGTTTGCCCGCCCCGGGCAAGTTATCGAAGAGGCCGGCTGCCATCGCTTCCTGGATCTGCGATTCGACCGCTTTTTCGAGGCTCACGGTGGCATTTTCCGCCAACGCTGGCGGGGCTGTCGATGAGAATGCACGAGGCGGGCATTGCTGCCCGCCTCGAATCGCACCTGCGAATGGGGATGCTAGTCGGCCGAGGGGAGCACCTTCGGCTGGAGGAGCTCCATGGGGCGACCATCGACGTTGAGGGCGCAGGGCCCGGGCTTGACGACCAGGACCTCGATGCCAGTCTGCTCGTCCTTGTAGCGCTTGCCGAGCTGGACGGTTTCCATGCCCTCGGTGTTCACGGTGACTGAGGCGTCCTCGGCGCCGCGCATCTGCATCGGTGCATCGCCGCAGCGCAGCTCGCCGGGGCCACCCTTGGTCACGATGAATTCTGCCACGCCGCCGGGCACGACGTACCGCTTGCCAGTTTGTGCTGCTGCCATCCCTAACCTCTTCTTGCTGAGCCCCGGCCCACCGCCGGGGCGGGGAATTATGTGCGGGATCCTACGGATGCTCCCCGAGCCGGTCAAACGAAAGGGGGCCGTTGAGGCCCCCTCCGGTGAGGTCGCCAGCGACTCCGGGCTATTCGACCCAGACCCAGCCCTTCATGGCGGGGTGGTAATCGCAGGTGATGACGAACTTGCCGGGCTCGTTAAAGGTGATGGTGCGCTTATCGCCGGCGGCGGGGCCAATATCGGGCTTATCGGCCTTGCCGTTGATGGTGATGGTGTGGAGACCGGCGACGTTTTCGAACACGATGCCGGTGCCCTTCGCGACCTTCACCGCGCCGAGGTTGGGCTCGCTGCGGACACCGTCAGCCTCGATGATCCAGTCGAATTCGGGGACGGTCTGGGTCGCAAAGATGGTAACGACCTTCGAGATCTCGGTGGGTTCGGCCGGCTCGGCGGCGGGGGTCGCAGTGCCGACGCCCGGGAGGGTATCGAACACGCTCTGCGGGACAGCCCACTGCACGCAGGCGGTGCCGTTGTTCTTCTGGTCGGGCGGAGCCGAGCCCCAGGAATCCTCGGGGATCTTCAGGGAAGTGCCGATGGCGACGACGTCGTCGGCCTTGATGCCGTTGGCCTCGGCCAGCATGCTGGCCGTGGTGTTCGCGAGGGTCAGGGCGACATCGCTGAGGCTCTGGCCCTTGACGACGTAGCCGTCGATCTTGGGGAGCTTCAGCTCGGTGACTTCCTTCGGGATCTCGGCGCCGGCTTCGAGGCTGCCCAGGGCGTTGCGGTTCTCCGCGATGAGGGCGGATTCGCTGATGCCATGCCGCTCGGCAACGGAGGCGACGGTATCGCCGGCCGAGACCCGGTAGATGGCGCCAGCGGGGAGGGCGAGCTTTTCGCCGGGGAAGAGGCCGGCACGCGGCTGGCCGTCGGCGGTGAGCAGCTCCATGGTGGCAACGCCGCGCTTCACCGAGAAGGTGTAGTCGAGCTGGTTGAGGTCGGCGATGATGGCGGCGCCCACGAAGTGCGCTTCGGCGATCTTCGTGATGGTCTCGTTATCCTTGTAGACCTTGTAGGTGTAGCCATTGGGGAGGGCGCGGTTCGGGGGCATCTTGAGGGTGATGCCCTGCTTCAGCGTGCCATCGACGGGCAGGTTGTTGAGCGCCGCAAGCTCGGCGGGGCCAATGCCGTGGGCACGGGCGATGAGGGAGAGGGTATCGCCACCGACGACAGCGGTGCTATGGAGGTTCAGGTTGTGGGCGAAGTGCTCGGCCTCGGTCCAGCCGAAGTTCGTCGGGTTCCCGAAGGCGTCCTCACCGGTGGCCGGGGCGGTGATGAGGTCGACCAGGTGCTCGATCTGGATGGCATTGAGCGCGCCGCCGTTCGTATTCAGCCAGGCGGGCATGAGGGTGCCGGCGCGGCCGCATTGCAGGGTGCGGCGGACGAGGTCGC
>JBBIVC010000022.1:0-16133 GCA_037439905.1 Thermoflexus sp. | reverse complement strand
CGACCGCCACGGGGGCGGTAGCGACCGCGACCGCGACCGCCACACGGGCCGCAACGGCGGCCGCCACTCCGACGCCCACGCCGGCCGGGGCGAGCACACCCCGCCCCACAGCCACCGCAGCCACGAGCCCCGCGAGCACCACAAGCGCCCCCACGCCTCCTGCCACCGGCGAGGGCGACAGCGACGATGGGGCCGGCACGGCGACGGTGGTCATGTCCGGTATCGTCGCCGTCGTACTCGTCCTGGGGATCGGCGGCGCGGTCTCTACCGTGCGGCGGAGGCGCGCGCGGGCCTGAGCAACATCCCGGATGGCGGGTTCAGGCCGCTGCCGCCCGGTCTACCACCAGGCGATGACGGCCCGCATGCTTGGCTTCGTAGAGCGCGCGGTCGGCGGCATCGTAGGTCGCGACGAGCGAATCCTCGCGCGAGCGGCGCCGGGACTGCCAGGCGGCCAGCCCGCCGCTGACCGTCACCTTCAACGTCTCGCCGGTGGGCAGAACGACACCCTCGGCGGCCACGGCTTCGATGCAGCGAGTGGCGGCCGCCCGCGCGTGGCCGAGGGCGCCGGTGAAGAGCACGGCGAACTCCTCGCCTCCCAGCCGTCCGAGGTAGGCATCGGGCGGCAGCACGCTATCCAGGCGGCGGGCTACTTCAACCAGCACGGCATCGCCAGCCGGGTGGCCGTAGGTGTCGTTCACGCGCTTGAAGTGGTCGATATCGAAGATGGCGATAGCCGTGGGCTTGGCCGATGCGGCAGTGGCGAACCAGGCCCGCCGGTTGAGCGTGCCGGTGAGGGTGTCGTGGTTGGCCAGGTATTCGGCCTGTTCGCGCAGCTGGTCGAGCTCGGCGTTCTGCTCGGCCATGGCTGCCGTGCTCGCCCGCAGGACTTCGAGCAGCTCTTCCATCTCCTGGCGCGATTCAACCTCCTGCGTGACATCGCGGGCGACCAGGTAAGCTTCGCCCGATTCGCTCATGGGGCTCAGGTTGAACGAGAGCCAGCGCCAGCGGCCATCGGCGTGGCGCACGCGCACGCGCGAGTCGTAGACGGCCTGGCCCCAGAGCGCCGGCAGCGCCCGCGCGATCCCGCCCTCCACGTCCTCCGGGTGGACAAGGGGCCAGATGGTCTTGCCAAGGAACACGTCCTCTGGATGGCCCAGCGTCTTCTCCCATGCCGGGTTCACCTGGGTCATCAAGCCCAGCCGGTTCACGGTCGCGATCATGTCGAGCGAGAGGTCGAACACTCCACGGAAGCGGGACTCGCTTTCGCGCAGCTCCTGCTCGGCCTGCTTCTCGGCGCTGATGTCGCGGGCGATGCCCAGGTAGCCGGTCGGTTCGCCGTCGCCATCGCGCAACATGGTCATGGTGAGGCTCACGGGGACGCGGGCGCCGTCCTTGCGGATGAAGGTCCACTCGCGCGAGTCGGTTTCGCCCCGCCGCGCCCGCGCCACGCAGGCATCGAAGCCGGCCACCACCGGGCGCCCGAGCTCGATGGAGAGCTCGGCTGCCCGCGCCTGGAGCTCCGCCTGGTCGTGGTACACGACCGGGCTGTGCCTGCTCACCAGCTCTCCCGCGCGGTAGCCCAGGAGCCGCTCGGCGGCGGGATTGAAGAGGAGGATGATGCCGTTGAGGTCGGTCGCCACAACGGCGTTCCCGGCCCCATCGAGGATGCCCTTCTGGAAGGCGAGCGCCGCATTGAGTTCCCGGGTCCGGCGCTCGGCAAGCTGGTGCGCGGCCCGGCCGGCCCCCTGCAATTTCCACACCACCACCATGAGCACCACGGAAACGGCGATACCGCCGAGCAGGACGGCCGCCTGTGGCCTGCGGCTCGCCGCATCGAATTCCGGCCCGCGCGAGATCTCGAGGGTGAACACCTGCCCCGCCAGCGCGACGTGCCGTGTCTCCAACCCATCGTGCGCGTGGTCCGGCTCTTCGCCGGCCAGCGAGTGATAGAGCGCTTCCCGCGCGTTTTCGGCCACCTGCTGGTAGACGTGCACGTCGATCTCGGGTTCTATCCCCCCGAGCACTCCCTGGAGGAACAGCTCCGTGATGAAGGGCGCATACACCCAGCCAGTGAAGGCCGCGCGTCGCTCTTCGACGGTGCCGAGCGGCATCCCGGGCCGGTACACGGGCACAAAGAGCAGGAACCCTGCCCGCGATTGCTCGTCGGTCACCAGCACGATGCGGCCGGTCACCTGCGGCAGCCCGGTATCGCGGGCGAGCTCGGCCGCGGTCCGCCGGTTTGGTTCGGAGGCCATGTCGAGCCCCAGCGCCTTCCGGTTGGGTTCCAGTGGTTCCAGGTAGGTGACCGGGTAGAGGACATCGCCGCGGGTGAAGCCGGGGACTGCGTGGACGGTATAGCCGGGGGTCTCCTTCTGCCTGGCAGCTTCGAACACCTCCCGGTCCCAGGCCGGGACGGGGAAGACGACGCCCATGCCGTTGATGCCCGGGTAGCGGGCCTCAAGGTCCAGGCTCTCGACGAACACGCGCCATTCGTTGCCGGTCACCTCGTGCGAGGCGGCGAGCAGGCCCGCTCCGCCGAGCAGGGCATCGGAGTACACGGCAAGCCGGGCGCGGATCAACTCCGCCGCATCGTCGGAGAGCCGATGCAGGCGGTCCGTGTCCTGGCGGTTCGCCGAGGCCTGGGCCATGAGCATGAGCCAGAACGTTGCTCCCAATCCGCCCAGGAGAACGAAAAACGGCAGCAACCGCCAGGCACGCCGCGTGAGCAGCGCCCCGGCCTTTCGTCCTGTGGTCACACATCCCCCGGGGCCCCATGGGCGGGTCCCACATCCATCATCGGCAGGGCACATCGCCTTCCTGAGAGTGCCGGGGGGCCCTAGGAGCGATTCGCCGGGACTCGCGACGATACCCCGGATGCGCTCGCTCTCCGCGTTCCGCAACTACCAGTCCACCATCCTCCTGTCGCTCGCGCGGGCCTGGCCCGGGAGCCCCGGCGCCAGGTTCACGGTGATGCTTCCGCGCCAGGCAGGGAAGAACGAGATCGCTGCGGCGTTCGTCGCGCTCCTGATGCAGCATTATGCCAGGCGGGAAGGCAACATCGTCATCTGCGCGCCAACGCTCTACCCGCAGGGACGCATCAGCCTGGAGCGCACGCGGCTTGGCCTGGTGCGGTACGCCGGCCGCTGGGGCATTCCCCTCGCCGCCGGGGAGAACACCCTTCGCGCCGGCAGCGTGACCGCCATCTTTCTCAGCGCCTCGCCCGAGGCCCACGTCGCCGGCCACACGGCGACCTTCGGCATCGTTGCCGACGAGGCCCAGGACATCGACGCCGAGTGGTTCGACCGCCAGTTCGGCCCGATGGCCGCCTCCACCGGCGCGCCGGCCCTCCTGCTTGGCACACCGTGGGATGGCGCATCGCTGCTCGAACGCGCGGTCGAAGCCAACCGCGCCCACGACCGGGAACACGCGGGCGAGCCAGGCTTCGAGCCGCGCCACCACCAGGCAAGCTGGCAGACCGTCGCTCTCGAAGCGCCGCTCTACCGGCGCTACGTCGAAGCGGAGCGCGCCCGCCTCGGGGCCACCAACCCCATCTTCCTGAGCCAGTACGAGCTCGTTTCGTCGCGCGGGGCTGCCTCCCTGTTCGACGATGAGCAGCTCGATGCGCTGCGCGGCCGGCATCCCGTGCTGAGTGCCCCGGCGCCGGGCGAACGGTATGCGGGCGGCATCGACTTCGGCGGGGCGGGGGAGCGCGCCGATGCCACGGTCCTGACCATCGCCCGCATCCGCGAGGGGCGCTGCGAAATCGTCGCCTGGCGCTCATGGCAGGGCACGCCCTTTGGCGCCCTCACCGCCGGGGTGGCGGCAGCCGCCCGGTCGTGGCGCCTGGAACGGCTGGTCGCCGACGAGACGGGGCTGGGCGGCCCGCTGGTGGCGGCGCTGCGGCAGGAGCTGGGCGATGCCGTCGCAGGTCTGGTCTTCAGCGCCGCCTCGAAGTCGAGCCTGGGGTGGGACCTGATCAGTGCCGCTGGCAGCGGCCGGCTCGCCCTCCCCGCATCGGATGGCTCGGGCGAGTGGCGGCGGGCCTGGCGAGAGATCAGCTCCTGCGGCGCGAGCTCCGGCCGGGCGGAACCATCGCATGGGGCGCGCCACCGGGCGAACACGACGACTACGTGGCCAGCCTCGCGCTCTGCCTGCGCGCCGCGCAAACGCTGGCGCCGCCCCGCATCGCCCGCGGCCGCAGCAGGCCCTGATCAGGGGAGTCGAAGGCACGTGCGCGCGAAGCCTGCCCGCGGCAGCCTAGGGTACCGTCTCGCGGGTCGAGCCCGGGTTCAGCACCGAGATCGAGCCGCCCCAGGCGCACTGCAACTTGCTGGAATTGTTGAGCATGTTGAACGCCCCGCACTTCACCGTCGGCGAACCGGGCGTCCAGGGCGCGACGGTGTTGGGGACACACGCGGCCGGCGTGGGCGTGCCCAGCGCCGCGGAGGTCGCGGCAATCACGGTGGGGTTCGCCGGCGCGTTGCACAGCGGGAACGGCACGATGTTGGCGAACGGCGCGAAATCCATCACGGTCGCGACCAGCTTGCCCTCCATCATCACGGGCGGCCCCTTGGGGATCACCAGCAGCTGGCTCGGGCCGAGCCCATTGGTGCACATGAGTTGCGCGCCCATGAGTACCGGGAGTCCCATGCCGCGCAGCCTACTCCGCGCGCGGCGGCCTGGGAAGGGGCTGCTGCGGGCTCGACATACGCTACGTATTACATGTAATCTCTGTCGTATAACCCCCCCGGGAGATTCCACTGTCACCGCTTGAACTGGCCCAGGCCAACCTCACCTCGCCCCCGGTCATCGCCTTCGGCGCTGGCGCCGCTGTCACCTTCGTGCGCGCCGACCTGCGCCTGCCGCACGGGCTGTACGTCGCGCTCAGCAGCTATCTGCTCTTCGCGATCGGGCTGAAGGGCGGGGCTGCGCTGGCTGGCAGTTCGCCGGCATCGGCAGCCGGGCCGTTGCTCGTCGCGCTCGCGCTTGGCTGCCTGATCCCGGTCTGGGCCTATGCGGTTGCCCGCCGCCTCGGCCGATTCGGCATCGATGATGCGGCCGCCCTGGCGGCCCACTACGGCTCGGTCTCGGTGGTCACCTTCACCGCCGCCATGGCGTTCCTGGGGTCGCTCGATGTGGAGGTGGAGGGCTACATGGTGGCGGTGCTCGCGCTGCTCGAAGCGCCCGGCATCCTGGTTGCGCTCTTCATCGCCAGCCGGGCCTCGGGCAATGCATCGTGGCACCGCGCCCTGGGCGAGGTGGTGACGGGGCGGAGCATCGCGCTGCTCCTCGCCGGGCTCGCGATCGGGGCGGTGGCGGGCCACGGCGGCAAGGCCCCGCTCGCCCCCGTGTTCGTTACGCCGTTCTACCTGGTGCTGGTGGTCTTCCTCCTCGAAATGGGGCGCGTCGCCAGCACGCATCTCCCGGCCATCCGCGAGGCGGGCCGATTCCTCCTCGCCTTCGGCATCCTGATGCCGCTCTTCAACGGCACGCTCGGCGTTGCAGCCGGGACACTGGTTGGGCTCTCGGTGGGCGGCGCGGCGGTGCTCGGCACCATCGCGGGGAGCGCCTCGTACATTGCCGCGCCTGCGGCGGTCCGTCACGCGCTGCCGCGCGCCCGGCCTGGCATCCCGCTCGCGGCCTCGCTCGGGGTCACGTTCCCGTTCAACCTGGTCGCGGGCATTCCGCTCTACTACCAGCTCGCCCGCCTCCTGGGGTAAGCCTCTTTCCTCTTTCCTCTTTCCTCTCATAAGACGTTACGCTTTCGCTGGGAGTGGAGGGGGCCCGGTGGCTTCCGCCGTCTTCAAAACGGTTGCGCGGCCGCACGAGCGGTCGCGGGTGGGTTCGACTCCCATGCACTCCCGCCACCCGGCCATTAGCCATTAGCCGTTAGCCTCCTCCTCTCCGGGCTCCGTGCCTCCGTGGTTCAACCTCCTCTCTCTGGTCTGTTCTCGTTCCTCGCTTTTCTGCGATCTCATTGTTGACCTAATCGCTCGACTTTCTCGGATGGCCGGCGTACAGTGATCGTCAGCCCCGAAACCCAACGCCACGTCACGGAGGATCAGATGACCGACATCGCCCAGCGCGGCTACGCCAGGCCCGATGTGCTCGTCAGCACCGATTGGGTCGCCGCCCACCTCAACGACCCCACCATCCGCATCGTCGAATCCAACGAAGACCAGCTCCTCTATCCCTCCGGCCACATCCCCGGCGCCGTCCAGGTCGACTGGGCAGCCGACCTTAACGACCCGCTCCGCCGCGACTATCTGAACCGTGAAGGCTTCGAGAAGCTCATGAGCCGCATCGGCGCCACGCGCGATACGACCATCGTTTTCTACGGCGACAAGAACAACTGGTGGGCCACCTACGCCTTCTGGGTGTTCCAGCTCTTTGGGCACACCAATGCGAAGGTGATGGATGGCGGCCGCCTGAAGTGGGAGAAGGAAGGCCGCGAGCTCACCCGCGACGTGCCCTCGTACCCGCCGACTACCTACACGGCGCCCGAGCGCGACGACTCGAAGATTCGCATCTTCCGGGATGAGGTGCTCCGGAAGCTTGGCACCGGGACGAAGCTCGTCGACGTCCGCAGCCCCCAGGAATACTCCGGCGAACGCACCCACATGCCCGAGTACCCGCAGGAAGGCGTGCTCCGCGGCGGCCACATTCCCGGCGCGAAGAGCGTCCCGTGGGCCCGCGCTGCCAACCCGGAGGATGGCACGTTCAAATCCGCCGATGAGCTCCGCGCCATCTACGAGCAGGAACAGGGCCTCAGCCCGGCCGACGACGTGATCGCCTACTGCCGCATCGGCGAGCGCAGTTCGCACACCTGGTTCGTGCTCACCTACCTGCTGGGCTACCCCAACGTCCGCAACTACGATGGATCGTGGACCGAGTGGGGGAACAGCGTAAACGTGCCCATCGAACGCTGAGACCAACCACGCACACCCGCCGGGCGGGGCCGGCACGCGCCGGCCCCCCGGCTTTCGCCAGGAGCGAACCATGACCGGGATGCCCCAGGGCCTGAAGGACCTCCTCCAGGACTTCGAGCACGCCGACCGCACAGAGCGGATCGACATGCTCATCGAATACGCCGACCGCTTCCAGGAAGTGCCGGGGCGCATCGCCACGCGCCCATTCCCGGAGGAAAACCACGTCCAAAAGTGCGAATCCGAAGCCTACGTCTGGGCCGAGGACCAGCCCGATGGCACGCTCAAGTTCCACTTCGCGGTCGAAAACCCCCAGGGCCTCTCGGCAAAGGCCTGGGCGGTGATCATGGACGAAACGCTTTCGGGCCAGCCGCTCGAACAGGTGGCCGAAGTCCCCTGCGACTCGGTCTTCACGGTCTTCGGGAAGGATGTCTCGATGGGCAAAGGGATGGGCCTGATGGGGATCACCGACCTCATCACCACGTTTGCCCGGCAGCGCCTGAAGGCCCGCCAGCAAGCCTGAACCGAGGGCCGGGTCGCGATTCCTGTTAGCCTGTGCAGGATGAAGCGGCGCGCCTTCCTGCTGTCCCTTGGCGCATGGGCCCTGGCCGCCTGCGAAGGCCCCGGCGCCGGGCCCGCGCCCGCGCCCTCGGCGACGAACGCTCCCCCACCAACGCGAGCGTCCTCGCCTGCACCCACCACAACCTCACCTGCGCCCTCGCCATTAGCTCCCCCGACCCCCGCGCCGGCGCCACGCCTCGAACCCCTCGGCTTCCCCGTCGACCCTGCGACCCGGCTGGGCATCGTGTCCGGCGAGGTGGGCGCCCGCACCATCCGCTGGGGCGAAGGCCCCACCGCCCTCGCCTACTCCCGCGACGACCAGCCCTCGGATGACCCCATCCGCGCGAACCGCTGCGGCTGGAACGCCCGCCTGCACGTGGAGTACGAAGGCCAGCCCGCGGTCGACTGGTACCTCCCGGTCGGCACACCCGTGTATGCCACCATGGATGGCACGGCATCGCTGCTGATCAACACCGTCTCCAATCCATTCGAGGTCTATGGCGTCAGCCGCGAGCCCTACCTGGGCAACCCCGACCGTGCCCGCGCCCCAATCGTGCCGTTCCCCGGCCCGGGGGGCGGCCAGGGCGTGTTTGTGCGCATCCGTAACAACGCCTTCCAGGCCGAGATGGGCCACCTCGATCTCATCGCCACCAGCGGTCTCATCCCGCGAGAGGCATGGGTCCTCGGTCTTGGCCCGGATACCGGCCTCGCCAGCCGGTTCCGCGAGCTCCGCGACTTCCGCGTGTCCGACCTCGCCGCCACCTGGGAAGTGCGCGCCGGCGACCTCATCGGCTACAGCGGCGATAGCGGCTATAGCGAGGCGCCGCACCTCCACTACACCATCCGCCGCGCCGGGTTCGCCAACCTCCTCTGCCCCACCACCGAACCCGGGTTCGACGACGCCGGCTGGCTCTTCCGCGCCCCCTGAACCCTTCGCGGGTGAACGGGAGGTAGCTGTTCACCCTGGCGGCGCCTGGAACCATAGCCACGGGTTCCTCATCGGCTTTCGCCACGTCTGCCACACCGTTCCGTCGATTCTGCCGGCCCAGGATAACTTCGGCTGGCGCCTCCACCCGACTGTCACGTGGCGGTCACCCGGCTGTCCCCATCGCCCCGTAACAGGGGAACAGGCCGCCGGTAGGGGTTTGTAGACGTTCTGTGCGTGAACGGGAGGTGTGGCTATGGACCGGGTGAAGAGCGCGCTGCGAGCGCTTCACCGCATCAACCACGAGGCAGGCCAGATGCTGGTGCTGATGGTCGCCGGGATGGCGGCATTCATCGCCATCGTGGGCCTCGCGGTTGATGTCGGACAGATCGTGTTCACGCGCACTGACCTGCAGAAGGTGGCCGATGCGGCTGCCTTCGCGGGAGCGCAGGACCTCCCGAACGCTTCGGCCGCCACGGCAAGCGCCAACACGTACGTAGGCCTCAATGCGGCCAACACCTCCGCGACCGTCGTCATCAGCTCAGCCACGAACGCGAACGACACCATCCAGGTCACGGCAACGCGCAACGTGAAGTACGCCTTTCTGAGGGTCCTCGGCCTTTCGGGCACGAACGTCTCGGCGAAGGCCAAGGTGCGCTACGGCGTCTACAACGGTGGCAGCGGCATCGTGCCCTGGGGGCTTGTCGCCAGCAACAACAAGGATTTCCTGGGTAACAACTGCTTCAACGGCTTCGTTGGTGGCGTGCCGACCTTCAAGCAGAACCAGAAGTGCGTGCTGAAGTATGGCGCGGGCAGCAACTCCGGCGGGGACTTCGGCGCCCTCGCCCTCGACGGCACCGGGGCCGACAACTACCGCGACGACATTGCCCACGGTTCGAGCAAGACATTCCTGAAGGGCCAGAAGGTCGAAGCGCAGACCGGCAACATGGTCGGCCCCACCGGCCAGGGGATCTCCGACCGGCTCGCGATCGCGCCACCATCCACCTGCAACACCAACGACCGCAACAAGATCCTGAAGACCGACGCCAGCGGCAAGACGAGCATTGTTGCCGGCTGCGAGAACCACCCGCGCATCGTCATCATCCCGGTGGTCGACAAAATCGATAACCCCAACCTCTCCACCATCCTCGGTTTCGCCTACATGTTCCTCCATGGCGAAGCCGGTGGCGGCGGCCACACATCGGTCGAAACGGAGTTCGTGACCTTCGTGACCGATATCCCGGGCGGGGTCTACAACGGCACGGGCAGCGGCTCCACGTCGGTCAGGCTCATCGAGTAAGGCTCCCCCGCGCGGGCGCACCCTCGCCGGTGCATCAGCACCGAAGGGGGCCAGGGACCGCAGCACCCGGCCCCCTTTCGTGTGCCCATCGCACGTGCCGCCGGGGCGACGTAACACAAATGTTCGTTGACCGGCGGCCACCTCTCCCCGTAGCATCGTTGGAGCAACGACGGGTACGCGGAGGCCATGCCAAAGTTCATCTTCGTTACCGGTGGCGTGGTAAGTTCGGTTGGCAAGGGCATCACCACCGCCAGCCTCGGCAGAATCCTCAAATCCCGCGGCATCTCCGTCTCGATCCAGAAGCTCGACCCGTACCTCAACGTCGACCCCGGCACCATGTCGCCCTACCAGCACGGCGAGGTCTTCGTCACCGTCGATGGCGCCGAGACCGACCTCGACCTGGGCCACTACGAACGCTTCATCGACCAGGACCTGACGGCCTCTTCGTCCATCACGAGCGGCCAGGTCTACCTTTCGGTCCTCGAACGCGAGCGCCGCGGCGACTACCTGGGCGGCACCATCCAGCAGGTCCCCCACCTGACCAACGAGATCAAGGCCCGCATCTACTCGGTGGCCGACCAGACGAACTGCGAGGTGCTGATCTGCGAGGTTGGCGGCACCGTCGGCGATATCGAAGGCGAAACCTTCATCGAGGCCATCCGTCAGATCCGCCATGAGCAGCCGCGCGATACCTGCCTGAGCGTGCACGTTTGCTTCCTGCCGTGGGTCGGCGCAACCGGGGAACTGAAGACCAAGCCAACCCAGCACTCGGTCCGTGAGCTGCGCTCCAAGGGCATCCAGCCCGATGCCATCCTCCTCCGCAGCGACCACCCCGTCCCGCGCGATATCTCCGAGAAGGTCGCCCTCTTTTGCGACGTCGAGCCGCGCGCGGTCATCCCCATGGAGACCGTCCAGACCATCTACGAAGTCCCGCTCCTGCTCGAAGAGCGGGGCCTGGGCGATTTCGTGATCGACCGCCTCGGGCTTCACGGCGGCCGCGACCTCGAGGAGTGGCGCCAGATGGTGCAGCGGCTCAAGCACCCCTCCGGGTCGATCGAAATCGCCGTCGTCGGGAAGTACGTTGCCCTGCACGACGCCTACATGTCGGTGAAGGAATCGCTCGCGCACGCCGGCATCGCCAGCGAGGTGGATGTCGACATCCGCTGGATCCACGCCGAGGACCTCGAATCGCGCCCGGCTGAGGCGCTCCTCGCCGGGGTCGATGGCATCGTCGTGCCCGGGGGTTTTGGCGAACGCGGCTGGGAAGGGAAGATCGCCGCGGCCCGCTGGGCGCGCGAGAACCAGGTCCCCTACCTGGGGCTCTGCCTCGGCATGCAGGTGATGGTCACCGAGTTCGCGCGCGATGTCTGCGGGCTCCAGGGGGCGAACAGCACCGAGTTCGACCCCGAATCGCCCCACCCGGTCATCAGCCTGCTGGAAGAACAGCAGGGGGTCACCCACAAGGGCGGCACCATGCGGTTGGGGGCCTACCCCTGCCGCCTGGTCCCCGGGTCGCTCGCCGCCCGCGCCTACGGCACCGACCTGGTGAACGAACGGCACCGGCACCGGTGGGAGTTCAACAACGCCTACCGGGCGGTCCTCGAAGAGGCCGGCCTGCGCGTGAGCGGCACATCGCCCGATGGCTCGCTGGTGGAGATCAGCGAGATCGCGGATCACCCGTTCATGCTGGGCACGCAGTTCCATCCCGAGCTCCAGAGCCGGCCCAATCGGCCGCACCCGCTCTTCCGTGAGTTTGTGGGCGCCGCCCGGGCCCGCCACCAGGCTCGTGCCGGCGAGGCCGTGGCCACCGCCTGAGAACTGATTCGGAACGCTTGTTCTACGCCCGCGGCTATGCCACAATCGGCCGATGCCACCACCTCCGGCGAAGAACCCGCGGGAATCGTTGCCAGCCGGGCCGCTCCGTCACCGCATCTACCTGGCGGACTGCAGGACCATGCCGGAACTCGCTTCGGGGTCGGTGCACCTCGTCGTCACAAGTCCCCCTTATGCAAATCTCAAACGCTACGTGGAGGGGACGCCCGGCCAGCTCGGCCACCTCGAAAACTATGACGAATTTCTCGAGAACATCGAGAAGGTCTTGCGGGAGTGCTACCGGGTCCTCGTCCCGGGAGGCCGCGTTTGTGCCGTTGTCGGAGACGTGAACGTGGCCAGAAGAGATGCAGGCCGGCACTACGTGCTTCCACTCAGCGCCGACCTGAAGGTCATCGGCCGGCGCGTCGGGTTCGACAATCTGCAGGGCATCGTGTGGCTCAAGGTCGCCAACATCCGGCTCGAAGCGTCGGGGTCTTCGCGGTACCTCGGCAAGCCTAATCTGCCCAATGGCATCATCAAGAACGACACCGAGCACATCGTCTTCCTTCGGAAGCCTGGCTATCGCTCGCCGTCTGCCGAGATGGAGGCGGCGTCCTTCATCCCTGACGACGAATACGGCCGAATGTTCACTCCCATCTGGTCGGACGTGCCGGGTGCAAGCTTGCGGGATCACCCAGCACCATTTCCCTTGGAAATTCCCCGGCGCCTCATCCGCATGTTCAGCTTCGCCGGGGATACCGTCCTGGATCCCTTCGCCGGCACCGGGACAACCTCCCTTGCCGCGATGCAGCTCGGCCGCTCGTCGGTTGCGTACGAAGTCGAGCCTTCCTACTTGCCCCTCATTGTGAGGCGCCTCCAAAAGCCGACGCTGACCGCCGGGGAAGTCGTCTACGAGCGCAGGGAACCTCTATCAGGATGATCCCCGAAGAAAAGATTGCCCAGGCAGTGGCCGCTTTCTGGTCCGGCCGCAGCCGGGGAACCCAGGCGGCGGTGCATGACCGCGCGTTTCTGGAACTCATTGCTGACGACCTCAGCAGCAACGGTTACACACCTCACGTTGCACGTGGAGTTTCTGACCACGCGGCTCGCATCGGCGGATACTTCCGCGCGAGCAAGTCGTGGGACATCGTGTGTCGCAACAATCGCGGCGAGCTCTCCGTTGCCATCGAGTTCAAGTCGCAAGTTGATAGCTACGGCAACAACGAGAACAACCGGTACGAGGAGGCCCTCGGAAGCGGTCTGGACGCACGGGCTCGCTACGGCCACGCCGTCTTGCTCGGGTTCGTCTTCGTCCTTTGCGATGAGGAGGCGACCACGCGCCCCACGACCATGGACCATGGGGAGATTACGACCGAATTCCGGGAGACCTCGCACGTCGACCGGCGCGCCCTGTTCGCTCGCCGGATCACCGAGTTCACGGTCAACCAGATGCCATTCTACGACGCGGCGGCCATCCTCCTGGTCTCGCGAGACGGGGGGCACCGCCACCCGGATGATCCTGAACTCGACCTCCGGACATTTGTCGACAGGCTACTCGGCCGCCTGAGCCGCTGACCCTCCCCCGCATTACAGCCACATAACGAATCCCGTAAAGGGCGCTCCAACGGCGCCCCCGCGTGCTATTTTGGTCGTGCCGAATCCTTCCCGCCGGGAAGGAGCGGGGGACCCATCTCCCCTGGGGTGCATCCTTCCTCGGAAGGACGGCGACTTCCGACGCCGAACCCGTCAGCTAACCCCGCAGGCGTTCGGAGGAGACAGCATCTGCCTCCTCTCGCATTCGAACCGTGCGGCTCCGCCGCGCCATGCACCAGGAGGTACGCATGCAGTACGCCAT
Source organism: Thermoflexus sp. (assembly GCA_037439905.1). Taxonomy (GTDB): domain Bacteria; phylum Chloroflexota; class Dehalococcoidia; order Tepidiformales; family Tepidiformaceae; genus Amarobacter. The sequence goes on along the minus strand of JBBIVC010000022.1, from coordinate 2,754 downwards.
CGCCCCGTCCACCCGCCTTCCTTCCGTCACCATCGCCCGCGAGGCCAGCCTGAACCGGGCGAGCATCGCCGAGGCCGCCACGCGCCTCCGCTCGTGGGCGCTCATCCGCGGAGAGCGCATCACCGGGCTTCCCTTTCTCCGCCTCCACGGCAACCTCGCCTGCTCCGTCCACGTGCCCGTCGATGGCAAGATCCCGCCGCACAACGAGACCGGCATCTCGCTCGACCGCACACCGGAGGGGCTCGCCGTCACGGTCCGCGTCGTCCGGTTCGAAGAGGTTCGCGCCGTCGTCCGGGCGCTTTCGAGCGAGATCAGCCTGGATTGTGGGCTGGCAGGCCCGGTCGAGTTCCATCCCGCCGATGCCGAGTTCCGCCACGGCACCCTGGTCTGGCCTGTCCACCGGCATTCCGCCGCCCTGGCCGCCACGGTGGCGCTGCCCGGGGAGGGCATCCGCGCCGCGGAGCTCGCCTCGTGAGGCTCGCGCCGTTCGCCCTCGCCGCCATCGCTGCGCTCGCCCTGGCGGGGTGCGGCGATGACGACGATGCCGGCAACGGGGCGACGCCCACCACCGGCGCAACCGGGACCGCCACCAGCCCGGGTGGCACCCCCGCCGGCACGAGCGTGCCCGGCGCCACCGCCACAGCCACGGCGCCACCAACCGTGACCCTTACGCCGACCTTCGCCTGCACCAATGCCGTCGACTTCTTCGCGGCGCGGGCCAGCCGGGGCGAGCAGGTCACGGTCCAGGGCCGGGTGTTCGGCACCACGGTCCGCGGCGAATCGGTCGTCCTCTTCGTGGGGGCGGGCGAGGAGGCGGCGCTCCGGCTCGAAGTCATCATCTCTTCCGCAGGCCGCGCGACCTTCGCGGTGCCGCCAGAAACCGGCTTCGCGGACCGTGAGGTCTGCGTGAAAGGCACCGTCGAAGTCATCGACGGCATCACCACCATCCGGGCCTCATCCCCCGATGAGCTCTCGGTGGTCGAATAAGCGGCGGCTCGCCCGCCCACGAGGGAGCAGCACATGGCCATTCGCGTGATCACCATTGCCCGGCAGGTTGGCACCGGCGGAGAAGATGTCGCCCGCATGATCTCCGCAGCCACCGGCTACCGGCTGCTCGATTACCACCTCATCCAGGAGGCCGCGCGCGAGGCGGGCGTCTCGCCCGAAACAGTGAGCGACGCCGAGCACAAGCCATCCTTCTTCAGCCGCATCATCGAAGCGCTCGCCCGCAACCCCGCCACGCCGGCCTCGGGCCAGTGGGGCGAGCCGGTGAACATCGCCGCCACTCCCCTGCTCACCTCGATGGATTACCGCCAGCTCATCCAGCAGGTGATCGAGGACTTTGCCCGCCAGGGAGAAGTCGTCTTCCTCGGCCATGGCGCCCAGTTCGTCCTGAAGAACTGGCCGGAAGCCTTCCGCGTGCTCATCGCCGGCAGCCCCGAAGCGCGCACGCAGCGGCTTGTCCGCGCGATGGCGACCAGCGAGGAGAAAGCGCGCGAGCTCGTGGCCCGCACCGACCGCGAGCGAGTCGACTACTTCCGCACCTACTTCGGCGAGGAGTGGCTCGCGCCGGCCAGCTACGACCTGGTGGTGAACACCGACCGCATCGAGCCAGCCGCCGCGGCCGACCTGGTGCTCGCGGCTGCGCGCATTCCCCGGGCCGCCGCCGCCGCCGTCTGAGCAGGCGCACCGCGCCAGGGCTGAAAGGGGCCCGGGCCTGCAACCGGCCCCTTTCGCACCCGGAGACCGGTAGCTCGCGCTGGCCCATACTGGCATCCGCATGGATTGGTGGCGGGTCGTTCACATCCTGAGCATGATCTGGCTCGGCGCGGGGCTTGGCGCCACCTACCCCCTCATCCTCCGCGCGTGGGCCTCGAAGGATGTGAAGTACCAGATGTACTGCCTGGTCGAAGCCGCGAACAACGAAACGCGCGTGCTCCTGCCCGGCGCGATGGCCACCGGCATCACCGGCTTCTTCTGGGCGGTCGCGGCCGAGTACAACTTCGTGAAGGACGGCTGGCTTGCCGCCCTCACCCTGCTCTACATCTTCTTCTACTTCGTCTGCCTGCCGTTGTTGGGGTTCGGGTTGCGCCGGGCGCGGCTGGCGTCGCTCATCGCCGCCAAGAAGGGCGAAGAGACCGAGGAGCTTCGCGCCATCCTCGATGACCGGGTCCCGATCGTCTTCGGCACCATCCTCGTCCTGAGCGTTCCCCTGCTCGCCTGGCTGGCCATCTTCAAGCCGTTCTAGCTTCGGAGCGGGGTTCCCGGTGGCGGGCTTCTTACTCGTCCTCGCCCGGCTCTTGGCCTGAAGGCGCGCGCCGCGCCAGCACGCCGACCCGGGGGATGGGCGGCACCAGGAACGGCCCCACGTTCACCAGGTCGAGCGCATCGAACCCCGCCTCGGTGAACATCGCCGCCAGCCGGCCCCAGCCGCGCAGGTCCACATCGCCGCAGCCGGCGCTCAACAGGCGCGCGTGCATCCGGTTGAGCCAGCCGCTCCGCACCGGGGCCACCTCCATCACCAGCGCCGAGCCGCCCGGCGCCAGCAGCCGCGCGATCTCCCGGGCGAAGGCGTGCGTCACGTCGTCATCAAACCGGCGCAGGTAGTAGAGGCTGGTGATGCAGTCGAACGATTCATCCCGGAACGGGAGCTGCTCGGGCCAGGCGATCAGCTCGACGGGCCCCGGCCCGGCAACCAGGTCCACGGTCACTGGTGGCTCATCCATGCCTGCCTTCGCCGCGAGCAGGTGGGCA
>JBBIVC010000021.1:0-16333 GCA_037439905.1 Thermoflexus sp. | reverse complement strand
GGCCGCCCACCGGGGCTCCAGGTCGCTTTCGTTCGGCCGGAGCAGGATGGGCTGGCCACTGGTAATGAACGGTACGAGAGCCGTCCAGATATTCCCGAGGTAGCGGTCGTCGCTCGCATTGTCGACGGCGACACCGCCGAGCTTGTACTTCGGGATGAGCTCAAGCTTGAACCCGATGCTGAAGAAGTTCTCGATGTACACCGTGCGGCTGCCTCCGCCCTGCGCCTGCTTGTAACTGAATGCCACCGATGCCGTCTCGGGGAACCACCGCACGCCCGAGAGGTTCTCATTCCGGTCGATGTTCGTCCCCGCCACCTCAACGTTGGTGGAAGTCGTGATGGAACCTGCATCGGCCCGGATCGCTATCTGCGTCGCGATGTTCATTGCATCGGTGAGTTTGTAGGTCTGGATGACGTCGCCCCCGGTTTCCGTCGCGTAGGGCGAAACGGTGAGGAGGAGCTTTGCCGGCGGCACCTGCGCGGTGAGGTGCGCGAGAATCTCCGGCATATCGAGCCGGTACTTTGCCTGGTCGCGGAAAGGAGCGATCTTGATGAGGTCGGCCGTCTGCGCGAGCGCGGCCCAGTCGTAGGCCCCCTCGTCGATCCGGTTCTGCGCCTTGATCGGCGGGGGCAGCGTGAGCGTGAGCTGTTTGTTCTGGGCATGCAGGGCCTCATAGAGCTCGCCGATGAACAGCGAGAACGACGTGCGCTGGGTGGCCGGCAGGTCGAGATAGGCGATGTCGATGCCGCGCACGTTCGCCTCGGCCGCCTTCGCCACGATCTGGCGTACATGGTTCGTCCTGGCTGCCGGGCTTGCCAGGATCGCCTCGACGACGGCGACGGCGCCCTGCGTGCCGGCGTTCGCGGCAATTACGGGGTAGATCTCGAACGAGCCGTCGCTGGTGATGGAGCTCAGTTCGCCCTGCACCGAACCGTCGGCGGTTGGGGCGAAATCAATGGGATGGACGATGGTCACGTGGCCAACGGCTTCCGGGTGGAGCTGGGCATTGTGCGGAAGATAGGCAGCCACGCTGCCGCCGGGGGTGTTGCGGCGCATCACGGCCATGACCGCAGGCACATCGGTGAACGTGGCGCTGACAACCTTGCCCTGCGCATCCAGGATCGCCGGGGCGATGGGCTCCCAGTTCTTCGTCTCTTCGACATAACGGTAGAAGCTCAGCGCTTGTCCTTGCTCAACTCTCTTCGAGAGGGCTACCTGGACGACAAGGTCGAACCCGGGCTGGACGGCCCCGCTCTTCTCGTTGTAGGCGAAGATTTTGGAGACGAGCTCGTAGCCCTCGGGCGCCTCGATGTTCCGGTCCGAGGGGCAGTAGGGGTCGTCGCAGCCGCCCGCGCCACCACACGCGCGGGTCACCAGGAAGAACGCGATGGCCAGGACGCCGATGACGATTGCGGCGAGCATGCCGATCCGCCCGTATCCGCCGCCCGGCCGGCGGCCGCCATACAGGCCAGCATTGCTCCCGGCGCCCCAGGGGAGCTGACCGCCCCTGCGACTCATGCGCGAAGTGACCTCGGGGGCGGAGGCCACCCTCTACGAATGTTTGCCAAGGCGAACCTCGACGTCGATTATCCGGCCATTCCGATTGAGGACAACCCGCACGGTATCGCCAGGCGCATATGCCATGAGCGCGTTGTACAGCGGCAGCTCACGTGTGATGTCGGCATCTCCAAGGCTCGTGATGACATCGCCGGGTCGAATGCCGGCTTCGGCGGCGGGGCCGCCCGCCGCGACAGCGGCAACCAGGGCGCCCTGGCTCACCGCGGTACGGGGCAGCCGCGCGATGTTGTCGGCCGTGATGTCGATGTGTTCGATGCCGAGGCTCGGGCGCTCGATGGCCCCGCCATTCGCGATGATCTGGTTCGCGATCGCGAGTACGCGGTTGCTCGGCAGCGCGAACGCGATGCCCTCAACCACCGAGCCCGAGCGCGACTGGCGGAGCACGGCCGTCGGCATGCCCACAAACTGCCCGGAAAGGTTGAGCAGCGCACCTCCGCTGTTACCGCTGTTGACGGCTGCATCGGTCTGGATGAGGTCGTCCTGGCGAACCGCATCGAAAACGCGGACACGGTCGAGCCCGCTGATGACACCAACGCTGACGCTGCCATCGAATTCGGCGAGCGGATTGCCTATCGCCACCACCGTCTCGCCCAGGCGGAGCGAGCCGGAATCGCCCAGGGGGATAGGCTGAAGATTCCCGGGACCGATCTGGAGGACCGCGACATCGGTGAATGGAAAATCGTGCCCAACCAGGATCGCGGGCCGTTCGGTCCCGTCGGCAAGCACAACCTTCAGTGAATCGGTCCCGAGGACCACGTGTGCGTTGGTGACGATGTGCCCGGCCGTATCGAGGACCACGCCGCTGCCGATGTCCTGCTCCTGGCCAGTGAGGGTGGTCTTCACACTCTCGATGCGGACGACGCCGGGACGCGCCGAGGCCGCGACTTCCGCGATGGCGCTGGTCTGCTCGACGGTGAGGACAGCCGGCCGTGAGGACCCGAGATTCTCGCCCGAGCCGCCATCCGAGGAGCCGTACGTGGCCACGACCATGCCCCCGGCAACGCCGCCCAGCAGCGAGGCCACGAAGGCCACGATACCGAGCCCGGCCCAGCGGGCGGCGCCGGTGCCCGGCGACGACATCGGGAGCCGCCGGACTGCGTCCCCCGCGCGGCTCTCCGCCGGGTCCGCCGCCGGCGGTTCCTCTTGCAGCTGTGCCGGGACAGATTCGAAGCCATGGCCCGCCGGCGATTGGAAACGCCGTTCCCATGACGGCCGGTACGGGTCTTCCGGCGGGCGGCCCGGTCCTGGCCAGTCGTTGTCGGTCACGGGGTGGCCTTTCGTGTGGTTTGCGGGGCATAGCGGCGCGCCGGTATACTCGCGTCGGAGACTGAGGCATTTCGTGGCCTCAGTCCCTTTTTGTCCTGGCGGCACCGTTGCCAATTAGGGTACGACATGACTGATAAGCCCGTTCCGCTGACACGTGAAGGAAAGGCAAAGCTCGAGCACGAGCTCGAGGAGCTCCGCGTCCGCCGGCGTGAAGTTGCCGAGATGATCCACAACGCCCAGGAGCAGGGTACCAGCCAGAACGACGCGGAATACGACGACGCCAAGATGGAACAGGGCCGCGTCGAAGGCCGCATTCTCGAGATCGAGGACATTCTTCGCCGCGCCCGCATCATCGATGAGGAAGGCGCCCACCACGCCGGCCGGGTGGTCGTCGGGAGCGGCGTGTTGGTAGAGCAGGACGGAGTCACCCGGCACTACCAGATCGTTGGAGCGCCTGAAGCCGACCCGCTCAACGGCAAAATCTCGAACGAGTCCCCGGTGGGCCAGGCCCTCCTCGGCAAGGCTGTCGGCGATGTCGTGGACGTAAATGTGCCCAAGGGTGTCATCAAAGTGAAGGTGCTGAAGATCGACTGACCGGCGCCGGTCTGCGATGGTATATCACGGGCCGCGTCGCAGCGGCCCGCTTGCGTTGTGGAAGGGGAACGAACCGTGGATGAGCTGATGGCGCAGCGTGTCGCCAAGGTCCAGGAACTGCGCGCCGCCGGGATCGACCCCTACCCGCCCCGCGTGACTCGCAGCCACACTGCCGAGGAAGTCACGCTGCTGGTCGAGGCGCTCCCCGAAGGGGAGACCGAAGTCGAGGGAATCGAGGTCGACATCGCGGGCCGGGTCGTCGCCCGGCGCGACATGGGCCGGGCAACGTTCATCGACTTGCTCGATGGGAGCGGCCGCATCCAGGTGCTCATGCGCCAGAACACGGTCGCCAACTACGAGCTGCTCCGCCTCATCGACCTGGGCGATTTCATCGGCGTGAAGGGCACGCCGATCCGGACGCGAACCGGGCAGCCGACCGTCCAGGCGATCCAGTGGGTGATGCTGGCGAAGGCGCTGCACGCCCCGCCCGAGAAGTACCACGGCCTGGCCGATGTCGAGCTTCGGCAGCGCAAGCGCTACCTGGACTTGATGGCGAATGAGGAGACCCGTCAGCGGTTTATCACCCGCAGCCGGGTGGTCTCGGCCATCAGGCGCTTCCTTGATGCGCGCGGGTTCCTCGAGGTGGAGACACCGGTCCTGCAGGAGGAGGCAGGCGGTGCGGCTGCGCGGCCGTTCACCACCTACTACAACGCGCTCGAAGAGGAGCGCCATTTGCGCATCAGCCTCGAGCTCTACCTGAAGCGGATGGTCGTCGGCGGATTCGAGCGCGTCTACGAAATGGGCCGCATCTTCCGGAATGAGGGCCTGGGGGCGAAGTACAACCCCGAGTTCACCATGATCGAGCTCTACCAGGCCTACGCCGACTACCACGACGTTTCCATGCTCGTCGAGGAGATGATCAGCACCGTCGCGCATGAGGTCCTGGGCCGGGACACCTTCATGTTTCGTGGGCAGGAGATCAGCCTTCAACGCCCGTGGCGCCGGATCACGCTCCACGACGCGCTCCGGGAGTATGGAGACCTCGAGCTTGACGAGTATGGCACTGCGGACACGCTGAGGGCCGAACTCGAACGGCGCGGCTTGGAGCTCCCGCCAAACGCCGGATACGGCAAGCTTGTCGATGAGGCCATGTCGCACTACGTCGAGCCGAAGCTCATCCAGCCCACCTTCCTGATGGACTACCCTGTCGAACTGTCCCCCCTTGCCAAACGGCGTACCGATAACCCCAGGCTGGTCGAGCGCTGGGAAGTGTTCATCGGTGGCTTCGAGGCGGGAAATGCCTACACCGAGCTGAACGACCCCATCGACCAGCGGGTGCGCTTCGAGGAGCAGGCGCGGCTCAAAGCAGCCGGCGACGATGAGGCCGAGCTCATCGACGAGGACTTCCTTTTCGCCCTCGAGCATGGCATGCCCCCCACCGGTGGCTTCGGCATGGGCATCGACCGGCTCCTGATGATCCTCACCGAGCAGGATTCGATCCGCGACGTCATCCTCTTCCCCCAGCTCAAATCGGTGAAGGGGTGAGCGACTCGCCATTCGAGCGGCATCACACGGCGACGGCCTACGTCGTGGCCGAGGGGCGGACGCTCTTGCTCTGGCACCGCAAGCTGCGCATGTGGTTGCCCCCGGGCGGCCACCTCGAACCGAACGAGGACCCCGTCCAGGGTGCGTTGCGCGAGGCGCTGGAGGAGACTGGCCTTCCGGTGGAGGTCGTCCCGCCACCAGGCCTCCTGGTGGTCGAGCGCCCGCTCGTGCTTCCCCCGCCCGCCGTCATCCTCATCGAGGACATCATCCGCGACGACCAGCCGTTCCACCAGCACATCGACCATGTGTACTTCACGGTGGCGCGGGTGCGCGTTGACTTCGCGGCTCCCATTCCCCACGGCGAACACCGCTGGTTCGCCTTGGACGACCTGGCTTCGGCGTTTTCCCTCCCCGCACCCGATGGTACGCTCGTCCCGGTTGCCGAGGACGTCCGCCTCCTCGGCATTCGCGCACTCGCCGCCGCCGCGGCAATGGAGCCCTGAACCATGCTGAGTCTGCAGTACATCCGCGAAAACGTGGAGCGCGTGAAGCGCGATGTCCTGCTTCGAAACACCACCGCGCCCATCGATCGGATCCTGCAGCTCGATGAGGAGCGCCGCGCCCTCCTGCAACAGGTGGAGGGGCTGCGCGCGAAACGAAACACCGTGAGCAAGGCGATTGGCCAGTCGAAAGACGCCGCCGACCGCGAGCTGCGCATCGCTGAGATGCGCCTGGTGGGCGACGAGATCGACCGGCTCGATGGGCTCCTCAAGCGGGTTGAGAAGGAGCTCCAGGAAAAGCTGTACGAGGTCCCCAACATCCTCGACCCCAACGTCCCCAGGGGGCCGGACGAAACCTCGAACCGGGTTGTCGAAACCGTCGGCGAGTTGCCCCACTTCGACTTCCACCCCCGCCCGCACTGGGAGCTTGGCGAGCTCGTTGGCGGATTGGACATCGAACGTGGGACGAAGATGTCGGGCTCGCGGTTCTATACGCTCCGCGGTCCGCTGGCGCGGCTGCAGCGCGCGCTCATCCAGCTCATGCTCGATGAACACGGCCGGGCAGGGTTCATCGAAGCCTATCTGCCCTACATGCTCAACGAGGCGTCGCTCTACGCTTCGGGCCAGCTTCCCAAGTTCCGCGACAACCTCTACCGGGATGCCGAGGAGGACTACTACTTCATCCCCACCGCCGAGGTGGCATTCGTCAACCTCTTCCGCGACGAGATCCTTCCCCCGGGGCAGCTCCCCTTGAGGTTCGTTGGGCACACGCCATGCTTCCGCCGCGAAAAGATGAGCGCCGGTCGCGATGTGCGCGGGATCAAGCGTGGACACCAGTTCGAAAAGGTCGAGATGTTCGTCTATTGCGAGCCGGAGCAGAGCGCCGCCGAGCTCGACCTGCTGGTGGCGCGCGCGCGGGCAATCCCCGAAATCCTGGGGCTGCCCTACCGCCTGGTGGAGCTGTGCTCGGGCGACATCGGCTTCAACTCCACGCGCACGTTTGACCTGGAGATCTGGGCGCCGGGCCAGGGCGAGTGGCTGGAGGTCAGCTCCGCCTCTAACTGCCTCGACTTCCAGGCTCGCCGGGCGAATATCCGCTACCGGCCGGGGGGCGACCAGCCCACCCGGCATCCGCACATGTTGAACGCAAGCGGCCTGGCGCTGCCACGCACCGTCATCGCGGTGATGGAGAACTACCAGCGTGCCGACGGCAGCATTGAAATTCCCGCCGCGCTCCGCCCGTACATGGGGATCGATGTGATCCCGGTGGAGGGGAAGAGAGACTGACCAGCCGCTAAGCTGACGCCTTTCCGTTCGGGCTGGCTGCCGCGGCCTGGCCGGGACGGTCCAGGATTTCGTCGATGAGGCCGTACTCCCGGGCCGCCGGCGGGTCGAGCCAGAAGTCGCGGTCGGTGTCGTGCTCGATCTTTTCCATGGGCTGGCCCGTCGTCTGCTGGATGATCGTCCGCAAGACTTTCTGGAGGCGGAGCGTCTCACGCGCCTGGATCTCGATGTCGCGCGCCTGTCCCTGGGCTCCACCGAGCACCTGGTGCAGGTGAATCGTGCTGTGGGGAAGCGCGTACCGCTTTCCCTTCGCGCCCGAGGTGAGCATGACGGTGCCCATGCTCGCCGCCAGCCCCATGCAGAGGGTCGAGACTGCCGGGCGGATGAGGTTCATCGTGTCGTAGATGGCAAGCCCCGCCGTGACGCTCCCGCCCGGGCAGTTGATGTACATCATGATGTCTTTCTCGTCGTCCTCGCGGGCGAGGTAGAGCAGCTGGGCGATGATGACGTTCGCCACCATCGCATCGATGGGCGTGCCAAGGAAGACGATCCGCTCTTTCAACAGCAGCGAGTAGATGTCGTACGCCCGCTCGCGGCGGCCGTCGCTCTCGATGACGAACGGCATCACATCCGAAGGGCGCACGAGGTCGGCATCGGGGCGCCCACCGGCGATGAGTTCCTGGATCAGGTCGTAGCTGCTGCTCATGCGATGCCTCCAAACCCGCTGGGGTGTGGTTCCAGTGTGCGGCGTTGTCACCCGATCGCGCAAAGGGCCGGGATGCCCGGAGACGCGCGTTCTATGCGGTTACCGGCCTCTCCAGCAAACTGGATCCTATGTCCCAACGCCGCGCCGACGTGCGCAACATCGCCATCATCGCCCATGTCGACCACGGGAAGACCACCCTGGTCGATGCCCTGCTCAAGCAATCACACGTGTTTCGAGAGAACGAGGCCGTGGGCTCCCTCATCCTCGATTCGAACCCGCTCGAGCGAGAGAAGGGCATCACCATCATGGCGAAGAACGCCGCGATCGATTACGCCGGCGTTCGAATCAATATCATCGACACGCCCGGCCATGCCGACTTCGGCGGGGAAGTCGAACGCGTGCTGAACATGGCCGACGGCTGCCTGTTGCTCGTTGACTCGGTCGAAGGGCCGATGCCGCAGACCCGGTTCGTGCTGCGCAAGGCGCTCGAGATCGGTCTGCATCCCATCGTCGTGGTGAACAAGATCGACCGTCCGAACGCGCGCATCGCGGAGGTCATCCACGAGACCAGCGACCTGTTTCTCGACCTGGCCACGCAGGACCACCAGCTTGAGTTCCCCACGTTGTACGCGAACGCTCGCGATGGCTACGCAGGGCTCACGCCGGACATCACGTCCGGCACCATGCAGCCTGTCCTGGATGCAATTGTGGAACACATCCCCGGGCCCGAATGCGATGAGGATGCCCCGTTCCGCATGCTCGTGACCACGTTGATGTACGACAGCTACCGCGGACGGATCGCGGTTGGCCGTATTACCGATGGGGTGGTGCGCGCCGGCCAGCCGGTCATCCGGTTCAACCACCACGGCGAAACCAGCCAGCACCGCGTGGCCCAGCTCTTCGGTTTCCAGGGCCTCGGGCGGGTGGAACTCGAGGAAGCGCGGGCAGGGGACATCGTCGCCATCACCGGCGTGGCCGATATCCTCATCGGCGAGACCATCGCCCACCCTGACGTCACCGAGCCACTCCCGGTCATCACCATCGAAGAGCCGGCAATGAAGATGACGTTCCGCGTCAACGACTCCCCGTTCGCCGGGCGAGAGGGCCAGTTCGTCACGAGCCGGCAGTTGCGCGAGCGGCTTTTCCGCGAAGTCGAAACGAACGTCGCTCTCCGCGTCGAGGATGGCGAAACGGCTGACCAGTTCATCGTTAGCGGCCGTGGGGAGCTCCACCTGGCCATCCTCGTGGAGACGATGCGCCGGGAGGGCTACGAGTTCGCGGTGACCCGCCCGGAGGTCATACTCCACCAGGGCCCCGCAGGCCGGGAGGAGCCCTTCGAACGGCTGTACGTCGAGGCGCCCGAATCGGCGACCGGGTTCCTTATCGAGACGCTCTCCGGGCGCAAGGCGCAGATGGTGGGGATGCATTCGGACCACAACGGCAACGTGCGCCTCGATTTCGATATCCCCACGCGCGGTCTCATCGGCTTTCGCGACACCTTCATCAGCGGCACCGGTGGCGAGGGCATCATGAACACGGAGTACCTCGGCTACCGGCCCTGGGCTGGCGAAATCAGCCGCCACCGGAACGGCGCGCTGGTCGCTTCCGAAACAGGCACGGCCCTGAGCTTCGGCATCGCGAACGCCCAGGAGCGGGGAATGCTCTTCATCTCGCCCGGCGACGAGGTCTATGCGGGCATGGTGGTGGGGCTTCACGCGAAGGACACCGACCTGGAAGTGAACGTCTGCAAGGCCAAGCAGCTGACCAACATCCGCAGCTCGACCTCGGACATCGCCGTGAAGCTCACTCCCCCATCCCCTCCGAGTCTTGAGCGGAGCCTTTCCCTCATCGGAAACGACGAGATGGTGGAGGTGACTCCGAAGTCCATCCGGATCCGCAAGACGGAACTCAACGCCACGATTCGTGCGCGCGAAGCCAAGCGGGCAAAGTACGCTGCGATGGAAGCAGCCAACGCCTGAGGCGGGGGTGCCCCCGGCGGAACGCGTTCGGGTCGTAACGGCGGCGCCGCCGCTACCTGGCGCCGGCGAAGAGCCGGTAGACTGCCGCCATGCACATAGACGACCTCGATACGCCCTGTCTGTTGCTCGACCTCGATAAGGTCCAGGCGAACATCGCCACCATGATGGACATGATCGCGGGCACGGGTGTAAGCCTCCGGCCGCACTTCAAGACGCCGAAGTGCCCACAGGTTGCGCAGCTCCAGCTCGAGGCGGGGGCCATCGGCATCACCGTTGCAAAGCTCGGCGAAGCCGAGGTGCTGGCCGATGCGGGCCTTGGCCCCATCCTGATGGCGAACCAGGTTGTTGGCGCGAAGAAAATCGACCGCCTGATGGCGCTGCTCGCCCGGGGCGTCGATATCACGGTCGCCGTCGAGTCGGAATTCAACATCGATCAACTCGCTGAGGGGGCCCGGCGTTCGGGGCAGCGCCCGGCTGCCGTGATCGAGGTCGACGCTGGCCTTCGCCGCTGTGGTTCCGCCACTCCCGAACAAAGCGTCGACCTGGCGCGCAGGCTCATCGCGAGCGGGATCGACTACCGCGGCATCATGGGCTACGAGGGCCACATGTACGGCCAGCCCGACCCGGCCGCCCGTGAGCAGCTCATCCGCGATGCGCTCGCCGTCGTCAACGCGCATGTCGAGGCCCTTGCCGAGGCCGGGCTCGCCCCCGCGATCGTTTCCACAAGCGGCACCGCAAGCGTGCCGATCGCTGCCCGCACGCCCGGCGTCACCGAGCTCCAGGCCGGCACCTACGTGTTCCACGACAGCCACAATGAGGAATTCATCCCGGGCACGTTCCAACAGGCGCTTACCCTCCTCACCACGGTCATCTCAGTGAAAGAGCGGTACGCGGTCGCCGATACCGGGGCAAAGTCGTTGACCAACGAGTTCGGGCCGCCGATGTCCGTGGATGGGCGCGTCAAGGTGGCGCGCCTGAGCGAGGAACACGCGACGCTCACCGGCGAAGGCATTGCGCAACTCCGGGCGGGCGACCGCATCGAGATCGTGCCGAGCCACGGCGACACCACCCTGAACCTGCACGATGTCTATTACGTGCGCCGCGGCGACGAAGTGATCGACACCTGGCCGATCCTGGCGGCGCGCAAGTTCAGGTAACGCCCGGGTCCCCTACAATGGGCAAAGGCAGAGTCAACCAGAGTGTGAGAGGTTTCGCATGCGCGAATGTCCGTGGTGTGGACGCCAGAACCTGAACGTGTATGCCTACTGCCAGGGCTGCGGCCGTGGCTTTACCGAGGCGGATATCAAGCCAAAGCCATCCCCCGGGAAGCGCTGGTACTGGCCGTTCGGCAGCCGGAAGGCTGCCTGATCGCCATCAGTTCGTGGCCCGCTGGCAGGAGAGCGAGATGACATCCCCGTGCTTCGCTGTCCTGCAGGTGGATGGCGCGTGGTTCCGGCTCAGCGCGGTGACGGAGCCCCTGGTGGCCCAGACGAACGTGGAGGTTGCGCCCCTCCTGGCAGAGGTCGAGCGGCTGACCAGCGCCGGCGCTCACGCCGCCGGGTTCGTCGCCTACGAAGCTGCCGGGGCGTTCGGTCTCGATGTCCATGCGCCGGTCGACGGGTTGCCGCTCGCCGCGTTCATCGTGGCCGATCGGCTCGAGCCGTTCGACCCTGCCCGGCTCGTGGACGATGCCGCCGGGCTGACCGGCATCAGCTGGCGGCCGTCGATCAACGAGACGGAGTACACCGCGGCGGTACGCCGGGTTCGGGAGTACCTCGCAGCCGGCGAGACCTACCAGGTGAATCTCACCTTTCCCTTGCATGCCAGCTTCACGGGCGACCCGTTCTCGCTGTTCGCCCGGCTCGTTCGGGCCCAGCGCGCCGCGGGCGCCACCTACCTCGACCTGGGCCGCTTCGCCGTGTGCTCCGCATCGCCAGAGCTCTTCTTCGCGCGCGAGGGCGACCGGGTGCTCATGCGCCCCATGAAGGGCACCGCCACTCGCGGCCGGACGAACGCAGAGGACCGGCGGAAGGCGGCGGCCCTTCGGGCTTCTCCCAAGGAGCGCGCCGAGAACCTCATGATCGTCGATATGGTGCGCAACGACCTTGGCCGCGTTGCCGGGGTTGGAAGTGTCGATGTACCGGCGCTGTTTCGCGTTGAGCGATTCCCCACAGTGTTGCAAATGACCTCGGATGTGGTGGCCGAAACCCGGGCGCCGCTGGCGGAACTTTTCGCGGCCACGTTTGCCTGTGCGTCCGTGACGGGCGCCCCGAAAGTCCGGACTGCAGCCATCATCAGGGAGCTCGAAGCCGGGCCGCGCGGCGTGTACACCGGCGCGGTGGGCTACGTCGGCCCCGGCGGGAAGGCCCGCTTCAACGTCGCCATTCGCACGGCAACGGTCGACCGCGAGGCCGGGACGGCGACGTATGGCGTGGGGAGCGGCATCGTCTGGGACTCCCGGCCGGGGCGCGAGTACGCCGAGTGCCTGGCAAAGGCCCGGGTGCTCGAGCAGGACCCGGCGCCGTTCTCGCTCTTCGAAACGCTGCGCTGGACGCCGGGGGAGGGCTTCTTCCTCCTGAAGCGCCACATCGACCGGCTCCGCGACTCGGCCCGGTACTTCGGGTTCCCGTTCGATCACCGGGTCGTCCGCCAGGCCCTTGATGCGGCCGTCCGCGGATGCCGCCCGCTCCGGGTCCGGCTGTTGCTCGACGAGTGGGGCGCGGTCCGGGTAGAGACCGCGGAGATCGGCGAGGGCCTTTCGCGACCGGCCAGCGCGGGCCTGGCCCTCACCCCCGTGGACCCCTCGGACCCACTCCTGTTCCACAAGTCCACGAGACGCGGAATCTACGAGGCTGCCGCAGCTTCCCGCCCGGATTGCGATGAGGTCATCCTCTGGAACCGGGACGGTTACGTGACCGAGACCACTATCGCCAACATCGCTGTCTGCCGCGACGGCCGCTGGGTGACCCCACCGGTTTCGGAGGGCCTGTTGCCGGGCACCATGCGAGCGGACCTGCTGGCCCGGGGAGCCATCGAGGAGGGCCGAATCCCGGTCGGCAGCCTGGGCGCGGGTTCCAGGCTCGCGGCGTTCAACTCGCTGCGCGGGTGGCGCGAACTGCGGTTCGTGCCAGCACCCGCGCCGTCGCCGTCGCCCTGCCCGTGAGCATCGGGCGCGTGCGCGGACTCCCGGCCCCCGTCACCCGCCTGATGCGCCCGCCCCGGCCGGCAGATGCCCGGGGATCGCGGGTACGGAGATCCGGATGGTGGTGCCTGCCCCGGGTTCGCTCTCGATCGTGAGCGTCCCGCCCGAACTGGTCGCCCGCTCGGCCATGGAGCGGAGGCCGAGGTGGCCCGGGAAGTCGCCGTTGTGGTCGAATCCCACGCCATTGTCTCGCACTTCTAGCACGACCCGCCCATCCACCGTCGCGAGTGTGACCCAGGCGCGGGTCGCCCGGGCGTGCTTTACGGTGTTGTGCATGGCCTCCTGGCCGATCCGGTACAGCACCTCCTTCAAGTCGAGCCGGAGGTCGGGCTCGCCTTCGAGGCTGGTGACCATGTCGATGCCGTGCCGGGCGTGCATGGCGGCGAACTGCTTCTCGAACGCCGCGACCAGGCCTTCGGCCTCGAGTGACTCGGGCCGGAGCTCGAAGATGAGCGCGCGCAGCTCCGCGAGGCCGGCTTCGGCGAGACCGGAAACGTACTCAAGCGGCTCGCCGACCCGCGCCGGGTCGCGTTCGAGCAACGTCCTGGCCGTCCGGGTGCCGAGGGAGATGCCGTAGAGCGCTTGCGAGACCGAATCGTGGAGCTCGCGCGCCAATCTCTGCCGTTCTTCGAGAGAGGCGGCGTGCTGGGCGCGCTCGTACAGCCGGGCATTCTCGATTGCGACCGCCGCACGCTGACCCATCGCCGAGGCCATGCGCACCTCGTCGGGGCTGATGTCGTGGTGCTCGACCCAGCCCATGCTGAAGAGGCCGAACCGCTTGCCTGCGATGGTGATGGGAACGTCGATCACCGAGGTCAGCCCCACGGCCCGGATGACGTCCTGCACAAGAGGAAGGTCCCGCGCCGTGTCGGGCACAATCCGCGGCACGTCGAGCTTCTCGATGGTGGTCGCATCGAGGCCGTTCAACGATTCAACGAGCGCCTGGACCTGGCTGTTCGACAGACCGGACGTTGCGCGTACCCGCAGCTCGCGCGTGTTCTCGTCGAAGATGAGCACCGCGCTCCTGTCGGCGTCCAGCACTTCGGTCGCCGCGTCGGTTAACGCGTGCAGCACCTCGTCGAGCACGAGCGATTGGTGGAGCTGCTCGTCCACCCGGTAGAGCGCGTCCATCTCGCGGATGCGCCGCTGAGTCTCGGCGAAGAGCCGGGCGTTCTCAACTGCGACGGCCACCTGGCTCGCCATAGCGCTCAGGAGCTGGAGTTCGTCTGCATCCGGGTCGTGATTGTCCGGGTAATAGGTGTCGAGTGTGCCCTGGGGCCTCCCCCGCGAGACCATCGGCGTGATGACGGCGGTCTCCCACCGGGCGCCAGCGAGCATCTGGTGCACAGGGGCATAGCGGGAATCGTTGAGGGTCCGGGTCCTCGACTGCCGCAAGACCTGCCGCTGGCCCGAGCGAAAGGCGGCCATGGTCACGGACGGGGCCCCCTGCTCGACGGCCTGCACCATGGCGCCGGTGAACCCCTCCGGCAGGCCGTGGTGCCCGGCCATCACGTAATCGCCGCGTTCAGTGAACAGCGTGATGGAGCAGGCGATCGCCGAAGATGCATCGACCACGCGCCGCGCCAGGACGTTGAGCGTCTCCTGCGCGGGAGCATCGAATGTCAGGGCCGCCGCCACGCCGGCGAGGCCCTCCATTTCGCGGGCGCGCCGCTCCACTTCCCGGTACAGCCGCGCATTTGCGATGGCAACCGCCACCTGGTTCCCAAAGGCGGCGGCGAGTTGCGCCTGCGCGGGCGAGAACGACCCCGGCGACGGGTCGGAGATGATGAGCACTCCGAGGACCTCGCCCCCGTGGGCAAGTGGCACCGCCATCCACGCCCGAACAAACCGGAAGATCGTCGTGAGGTTTTCCCCGGCAACGCCGCGATACTCGGCCGCCTCGGGCGTATCCCCGTACACGTCGTCGATGACTGCCGGCCGCCCTTCGACCATGGCCTGCCAGAGCCGGGGAACGGCCGTCACGGGGAAGCGCATCCCACGCGACGCCGGGTCCACCGCCTGGTCGAACATGTTCCTGGAGGCCTTGATCTCGAGCATTCCGCCGTCTACCTCGAGGATGCTCGAACCGCCGTAGGGGATAACGTTCCCGATTTCCTCGAGCACCCGGATGAAGAGCCTGTCGAGGTCGAGCGTGGAAAGGACCGCGCGAGAGACATCGAGCAGGCTGCCGAGCTCTCGCGTGCGCTCCTCGACCCGCTGTTCGAGCGACGCCTGGGCTTCTTCCTGCTCGCGTTCGCGGGCCACCTGCTCGCTGATGTCGCGCACTACCGCCAGCAGGTACTTGCGTCCCTCCAGTTCGAAGGCAGTGCCCATCACCTCCACATCGAAGGCGGTCCCGTCCTTCCTCACGTCCTTGGCCCGGATGTGGTAGTCCTTCCCCGCGCGCACCGATTCCTGGTACTCAGCGAGCTTGTCCCAGTAGTCCGGGTGGATGAACTTCAGGGGATCGATGCCGACGAATTCCTCGTGCGTGTAGCCGTGCATGCGGCAGACCGCGGGATTGGCCTCGGCCACGAAGCCCGTCTCGAAGTCGTTCAGGATGATGCCGTCGTTGATCTCCTCGAACACACGGCGGAACTGCCCTTCGCGCTGGCGAAGCGTCTCGGCGGAGCGCACCCGAGATGTCGCGTCCATGATGGTGTCGACCACCCCGGCGACCTCGCCGTTCTCAATTAATGGCTGGAGGTGGATATCCCAGTACGTGGTGCCCGCCGGGCCCTCGTAGGGCACGCCGTCGCGGCGCACCACCTCGCCGGCCAGCGCCAGCTTGAACAGCGCTTCGGCGCGGTCCGTCGCGAAGGGCGAGACCTCAGCGAGCGCAGCCCCGGGGCGCACCTTCTCGGCCATCTCGGGCTTGTGCTCCTCGAGGAACCGCCGGAAGGCATCGTTCCATTCCAGCAGGCGCATGGAGCGATCGAACAGCGCCACGCCAACGGGCATGGTGGCGAAGAGCTGGCGCATCAGCGCCGGGTCCGGGCCACCGCCGGTGGTCACCGCCTAGGCCTCCGGCGGCCCCGGCACGAGGCCGATGCGCACGGCATAGAGGGCCGCCTGCGTGCGGGATTGCACGCCGAGCTTCGCGAGGATGTTGCTCACGTGGGTCTTCACGGTCTTCTCCCCAATCACCAGGTCGCGAGCGATCTCCTTGTTCGCATAGCCGGCCGCCAACAGGCGCAGCACCTCGGTCTCGCGGTCGGTCAGCGTTTCGGGCGATTCGGGCGTGCGCACTTCGCGCATCAGGCGCGCCGCGGCCTGCGGCGAGAGCTGGACCTGGCCCTGGGCCGCCGCCTTGATTGCCCGCCGGAGCTCCTCCGACTGGGTGTCCTTGAGCAGGTAGCCGATGGCGCCGGCCTTCCCCGCGCCCACCACCGACGCGTCTTCGAGGACGCTGGTAAGGGCGATAACCTCGACATCCGGCATCTCGCGGCGAATCTGGCCGATCGCCTGGATGCCGTCCATCACGGGCATGAGCAGGTCCATGAGGACCACATCGGGCTGAAGCTTGCGAGCCAGCTCGACGGCTTCGGCGCCGTTGGAGGCTTCGCCGATGATCTCGAAATCGTCGTCCAGCCCGAGGAACATGCGAAGACCCTGGCGTACCACGGCATGGTCGTCGGCGATGATGATGCGGATTGGCATGGTGCTCCCGGTGAGTTGG
>JBBIVC010000020.1:10621-16360 GCA_037439905.1 Thermoflexus sp. | reverse complement strand
CCGGCCGATCGAACCGGTGGAGCCAAGGACCGCGATGCGGCGGGGACTGGTCACGATCTGATCGTACGGCCCCACTCGCGACCGGGACAGCGCGGAGCAAGCTACCGGAAGGCCGGGATGACCTCCTCGGTCCAGGCTCGCATGGCATCCCAATCGTTCGGGGGGCGCAGGGCGATGTTGACGCGGGCAGCCCCGGCATCCCGGTAGCGGCCTACCAGGTCGATCGCCTGCCCGGGCAGGCCGACCACCACGCCGCGACTGCGCATCGCTTCGGCTGCGGGCCCCCAGGTCTCGAGGTACTGCGCCTCGGCACGGCCGAGGTCGGCCGGGCTGGCCGCCATGTGGAAACTCAGGTTCACGTTGCGCTCGATGGTCGCCGGGTCACGGCCCTCCTTTTCGCACCAAATATCCAGCACGCCCGAAAGCCGCTTGAACTCCTCGGGGGACGTGTAGGGGGTGTTCCAGCCGTCAGCGTGCCGCGC
Source organism: Thermoflexus sp. (assembly GCA_037439905.1). GTDB lineage: Bacteria > Chloroflexota > Dehalococcoidia > Tepidiformales > Tepidiformaceae > Amarobacter. Next base: position 15,878 of record JBBIVC010000020.1, on the reverse strand, counting down.
CGCGATGCGCAACGTGCGCCGTTCGCCATTGCCACCAACCCAGATGCGCGGGCGGGCCTGCACCGGCTTGGGGTTGCAGGCCGCGTTGTTCAGCTGGAAGTACTTGCCGCTGAAATTCGAGCGGTCCTGCGTGGTGAGCAGGCGGACCACCTGGACGCCCTCTTCGAGGATGTCCATTCGCTCCTTGATCGGGAGGAAGGGGATGCCGTACGCGCGGTATTCGGGCTCATGCCAGCCAGCGCCAAGCCCGATCTCGAGGCGCCCACCGCTGAGCTGGTCGATCGTGCAGAGCGCGTTGGCAAGCACGGCAGGGTGCCGGTAATTCATGCCCAGCACCAGGACACCGATGCGGACGTTCCGCGTCTCGCAGGCCATCGCGGCCATGCAGGTGGTGGCCTCGAAGCAGCTGCCGTTGCCATCCACCGGCGGCGCCTCGTAGAAGTGGTCCCACACGTCGACCCAGTCGAAGCCGGCGGAATCGGCCCACGTCCACGTGCGGCGCAGTTCTTCGATGCTGATGTTCTGCTGGCCGATATGCAGGCCGAAGTTCATGGCGTCCACCTCCGCGAGCCACGAGCCTACGGCCACGGACCGGGTGCGACAACCGGTCAGCTCGCCGCGTACTCCCGGCAGCGGATGGCCCGCAAGAGGTCGTCGTTTGCTTCGCGGGCGGTGCGAACCAGGACGGGCAGCTCATCGCCGACTGAGGCGACCAGTCGTTCGCCCCTGGCCAGGGTCTCGCGGTCGACCCGGTAGGCCGGGGCCAAGAACCGGTAGAAATCGGTCGCGAACTCCTTGTCGCGCTTGCGGAAAACCTCCGCCACCGCGGAGAAGAACTTTTCGACATACGGTTCGAGCAGTTCGCGCTGGTGTGCCCAGTTGAAACCGGACATCGCGGCGCTGGTCAGGTAGAGCGAGCCGTAACCTTCGCCGAGGAACTTCTCCCAGGCCGCGGTCTTGACGGCGGGGTCGGGCGCGGCGGTCTCGGCGCGCAGCCGGGCGCGCACCCCGCGGTCCGACGGGTCCCGTTCGGATTCGGCCTTCACGCGCTCGGCTGCGCCAGGAACGCCGAAGGCCACGTGCCTGGCCGCGATGTTCCAGCGCATGTCCTGGTCGACGGCGAAGCCGGGGACGGTCTCCAGTCCATCCGCCAGGCGGCCGATGAGGTCCAGGTGCTCCGGGACTGAGGCGGTGGCAATCAACGCGCGCGCCCAGATGATTTGCAGGTCGTTCGAGGTGGCAGCCTTGAGGGCGGCCCAGGCGGTCTCCGCGAACGCATGGGCCTCGCGGTCGCGCCATTCCTCGGGCACGTACCGGCCGATGGCGGCGATGGCGTTGTTCGTCACCGCCTCGACCAGTTCGGGCATGGTCTCGGACACCACTTTCGACCGGACCAGGGAGAGGTAGTCCGTCGATTTGAGCTGCTGGTCGCGCACCATGTTCCAGAGCGACGCCCAGAGCTGCAGGCGGAGGAGGGTGTCATCGATCCGGTCGAGGTGCTCGCGGACGAACGCCAGCGAACGCTCGTCGAGCGCGACCTTGGCGTATCCGAGGTCGTTGTAGTTCGGGAAGACGAGCGACGGCGCGGGAAGGCCTCGCGCTTCGGGGAGATCGGTCTCGGCTTCGCGGATGGTGACGGGCAGGGCGGTGACCTCCAGCTCTCCGCCCGTGTCCCGCACGAGGCCAACATCCAGCCGGTGGGGCCGCAGCGTGGGGTACTCGGGCGGTGCCGTCTGCGTCACGACGAGGCTGGTGAGCCGGTCGCCGTCGACCTCCCACCGCGTGCCGATGGTGTTGAGCGAGGGCGTTTCGAGCCAGAGCCGGGCCCATTCCTTCAGGCCCATGCCGCTGCCTTTTTCGAGCGACTCCAGGAACTGCGCGAGGGTGGCGTTACCGTAGGCGTGGGTGCGGAAGTAATGGCGCATGCCCTCCCGGAAGCCATCCATGCCGATGGCGGCCACGAGCTGCTTCAGGACGCTTGCACCCTTCCCATAGGTGATGCCGTCGAAGTTCAGGAACGTCTGGTCGGTGTCCTCCACCTGGCCGGCGATGGGGTGGGTGGTGACGAGCTGATCCTGGCGGTACGCCCAGTTCTTGATCGACGAGGCGAAGTCCTCCCAGCCCGTCTTGAAGCGCGTGGCGCTATCCATGCACAGGTACGACATATAGGTGGCGAAACTTTCGTTCAGCCAGAGGTCGTTCCACCAGCGCATCGTCACGAGGTCGCCGAACCACATGTGCGCCATCTCGTGGAGGAGCGTCTCGGCTCGCCCACGGCGCTGGTTCTCGGTCGGCGGGTCGCGGAAGATCATGTACTCGTTGTGGGTCACAAGGCCCACGTTCTCCATTGCCCCGGCGTTGAACTCGGGCACGAACACCTGGTCGTACTTGCCGAAGGGATAGGGGAAATCGAAGAAGCTGGCGAAGAAGTCCAGCCCCTGCTTCGTGAGCTCGAACAGCTCATCGGTGTCCATGTGCTTCGCGAGCGACTTGCGGCAGAACAGCCCGATCTCGGTGTCCTGGTGGCTGTCGCGGGCCTCGTGGTATGGCCCAACGACGAGCGCGAAGAGGTACGTGCTGAACGGCTTGGTCCGCTCGAACTGCCAGCGCTTCCGCCCGCCGGTCTCGGACACCGAAGCCGCCCGGCTGTTGTGCAGCACCACCCACTGGGCGGGCGCGGTCACGCTGAGCGTGTACGTCCCCTTGATGTCCGGCTGGTCGAACTGGGGGAACAGCCGGTGGCTCTCGTACGGCTCGAAGTTCGAGTAGAGGTACTCCTCGCCGTCCTCGGGATCGACGAACTGGTGAAAGCCATCGCCCTCGTGGTCGTACTCGTTCTCGTACACCACCCTCGCCGTGTTCGAAGCCGCGAGCGCGTTTCCCGGCAGCCAGAGCCGGAACCCGTTCCAGCGTGGCTCGACCTTCGATCCGTTGACCTCCAACGACTCGATCGTCTTTCCGCGGAAGTCGAGGAAGAGGTCGCCCTCGCCGGATGCGTCGAACCGCAGCGTGGCATCGCCGCGGTAGGTCGCCGCGGCCCGGGTGAGTTGCAGGTCGAGGGTGTAGTCGCAGTGGCGGACACGGGCGGCTCGCGCCTCGGCATCGGCCTGGGTCAGGTTGTCACGCGCTTCCGCGGTGGGTGTCGTCATGGGGCGCTCCGTTCGAAGCCGCGCGCGGGGCGCGGGTGGTCGCACGGTAGGGTAGGGGATCGCCGCCTGAGGCGCTTCAGCCGGCCACGGCACGAGCGTGAAGCGGATCACGGTTCGCGTCGCGAGAGTGGCGAAGCCCAAGCGGCGATGCTCAGTCCCTCTGGTCGCGCAGTTGGAGTGCCGGCGCGAAGTAGTACAGGAGCGCACTTCCAACAGCCCCGGCCAGGGCGAAGGCGGTCGCGATAACCCCGATTTGTGACCAGGGCATTGGTGCGCCGTCGCGGCTAACGATGAACCAGCAGGCTGGCAGGCCGATGGCAAGCCCCAGGCCGGCGTGTACCGCGAACGGCAGGGCGAAGAGGGCGGCCTGCAGCCGCCGAAGTTGCCCGCGCCGAATGCCCATGATGACCAGGGGCCGCAGGTAGTGGCGCCATTCCATCACGCCATTCACCGCCAGGAGCACTGTGCCGGAAGTAGCACGCCAAAGCGGCAGCACCTTTCGTGGTCCCCGTGTGAACCCGGGCCGCAATCACCAAATGGTGTTCCGCACGGAGACCCTTGACGCAGAACCCCTGAAGATCCCCTGCGACGCCGGGCATGCGCTCGCCCGCTTCCAACACGCTCAGTCCTCCTCTCGCCCTCCGCTCCGGCGGTGGCTTCGAGCATACGCCTCATGTCAACGGGACGTTTGCCGTGAGGCCCGGGTTCCTCCCACATTCGCTACCCCGAGTTCGTGAACCGCGTTACAATCCCGCCCGACCCCACCACCAGGTAGTGCCGGCCACCATGTCCAACATCCCCGCGGTCAACGCGCTCATCACCGCCATCAACTTCGACCGGTTCGCCGAAATCGAAGCACGCCACGCCCCGGACGCCGTTTTCCACTCGTTCCGCGGTCCAACGTTGCGGAATAGCGTCGCCATCGCCGACTGGCACCGGGAGTTCCTGCGCGACTACCAGGACTGCAATTACACCGACCTGGAGTACATCGAGCAGGACAACGTCGTCGCGGTCCGGGCCACGATCGAGGCGAAGGGCTACGATTGGCGGCCGTTCACGCAGCGCGTGGTCGAGGTCTTCGAGTTCAACGATGCCGGCGAAGTCGCGGACCGCCGCCTCTACGGGATGCTGCGGGATATCGAGCTCGATAAGGCGGCGACGGCCTCGATGGCCGACGCGCAGGGGTACAAGGGCGGCAGCGCATCAGCGACCCGGTCGACCATGGAGAAGCTGCTGGCAGCCATCGCAACAGCCAACATGGACGGGATCAAGGAACTGACCCATGAGAAGGCCACGATCATCGATGGCGTATTCGGGATCGCCACCGGGGTGGAGAACCTGGTGGACCTCATCGTTTCGCGGCCAGCGCCCCCCTTCGGCACCGAGAGGGTGACCCGGCTGCTGGCAGGCGAGCACGACGCCCTGCTCGAACTGGCGATCGACCCGTCGCGGCCCCGCCTCGCGCAGTGGTTCCGGCTGGTCGATGGGAAGGTCCGCGTGGTGGAGGCCTACTGGATGCTCCGCGAAATCGGCGTTAATCCCTACGAGAACTACGCCGGCGACCGGCACGCCCGCCGGGCGATCCTCCCCATCTAGGGGACGCCCGCCGCACGGTTATGACAAGAGCCGGGCGCCAGATGGCGCCCGGCTCTCAGCTTCTCAGCCGATCGGGGCTGCTGCTATTCGACGAAGATATCGACGGAAGGACGGAGCCTGGCGCACTCTGCCAGGACCTGGTGGATGTCGTGGCTCTTGAAGCGGTCCACGAGCCCGGTGTCGAGGGGGTCCTTCTCGTCGAGCGCGGGGTAGGCCTGTTCGGTCAGCACGTAGTCGAAGCGCGGCGCCCATTTGCGCGAACCCAGCCGCGCCGTGGTCGAGCAATTGTCGACCATGTACGAGACGCCCCGCGCATGCATGTAGGGGTTGAGCGAATCGACCGCCTCGATGACCGACTCGTTGGCGACCTCGGAGTACGGGTGGCCGTTCGCGATGAGCACATCGATCTGGGCCATCATCGTCGCGATGTACACGCCGGCCGTGAACGGGTCGAGCGGGATCTCGTCCTCCTTCCGGGTGGCCCGGACACGCTTGCCCGTCTGCCAGGTTTC
>JBBIVC010000020.1:0-10589 GCA_037439905.1 Thermoflexus sp. | reverse complement strand
CGTCCGATCGATGATGCCCATGGGGCGCTTCTTCAGGCGCTCCCCGGCGAGGATGACGCTGCGAATCTCGTTCCCGCTGGAGACTTCGTCGTAGATTTCCGAGAGGATCTCGAGCGCCGCCGGGTATGCGGCAGCGTAGGCCGATTCGAACTGCGGGCGGCCATCGGCCCCGATCGCCTCGTAGACACCCAGCATCCCCTGGCGGGAGATGATGCGGGAGATGGGCCCGGTGATCGCCTCGGCCGAATGCCGGAACGCGTCCTCGTGGCTCATCCCTTCATTGATGTACCGCCGGTAGAGACTTTCGATGATGCCGTGGACCGCTCCGAGCAGGATCCCGCGCTCGCCGTAGATGTCCGACTTGAATTCTGATTCGAGCGTGGTCTGGAACGTGTAGGGCGAACCAAGCGCGACCGACCACCCGAGGGCGATATCGGTGGCGCGGCCGTCGATATCCTGTTCGACGGCGAAGCTGCTGTTGATCCCGGCGCCATTCACGGTCGCTCCCTGCACGTAGAGGCGCCGGACGGACGGACCCATGCCCTTTGGGCAGACGGCGATCACGTTGATATTGGCGGGGAACGTTGCGCCGACGTTGCGCATGTGCCCCACCAGGAACCCGTGGGAGAGGCCGAGCGTCGCGCCCGGGCGCAGCTTTGCGAAGACGTCGCGGAAGAGTTCGGCCTGCGCGGCATCGGAAATCAACAGGAGGACAAGGTCCGATTCGGCGATGACTGAGAACATCTCGCCGAGCGTGCCGTTCTCCTCGCGGAAGCCGGCCGCCCTCGCCTCGTCCATTGAGCTCGACCCAGAACGCAGCCCGACCTTCACGATGATGCCTGTGCCCTCGAGCGAATCGCGGAGGTTCTGCGCCTGTGCCGGGCCCTGGGAGCCCCAGCCGATGACGCCGATCTGCTTGATACCCTCAAACGCCTTCGGAAGGAGGGGGAAGAGGTGCCGCCCGCCTTTGACGATCTGCTCCTTGCGGTCCGCCAGTTGAATCGTGTCGACCTGGAAAACCTTCGAAGTGAAGCCGAGAGAGAGCGGCATCGTGGAACCCCCGCGCGTGATGAACCCTGGGAAACAGGAGCGTGTTCCGAGTATAGCGGAGCACGCCGTAACGGCCTTGCGGCTGCCGCGCTGGCCGGGTGCTGGCGCCTGTCCGCCGCCGAAGTACCCTTGCGCCCGTGGACATCGACGCCTCGGACCTGGTTGGGGTGCTCGACCGCGCCGGCATTGTTGCCTTCGCGTTCTCGGGGGTGGAAGTCGGCGTTCGAAGGAAGTTGGACATCTTCGGGTTGCTGGTGATGGGCGCGGTGACGGCCACCGGTGGGGGCCTCATGCGCGATGTGGTCCTGGGCAGGCTTCCCCTGGTATTGGACCGCCCCGACTACCTGCTCTGGGCGCTGGGGGCGTCGCTCATCGCCTCGATGCTCATCTGGCGGCGGCGCAGGTACCCGCGCTTCCTCCTGGCGATCGCCGATGCCGCGGGGCTTGGCGCGTTCGCGACGGCCGGCGCGCTGGCAGGCATCGAGGCGGACCTGTCCGTTCTCGCGGTCCTGCTCCTCGCCATGCTCACCGCGACGGGCGGTGGCGTGGTCCGCGACCTGCTGGCGGACCGGGTGCCGCTGGTGCTCCGCTCCGAGGTGAACGCGACGGCGGCCGCAGCCGGTGGCCTGGCCGTGTGGCTGGCAGAGCCGGTCTCACCGGGGGCCGCCGCACTGCTCGGCGTCTCGGTCACCGCGCTGGTGCGGGTCGCGGGGCTTGCCTTCGACCTGCACCTGCCGCACCCCGGGGGCGGCGAAGGTCACCAGCGCCGGTTGTTCTGAGACGGGGTTTCTTTGACGCCTCACGGCGGGCAAGAGTAGGATCGACCGCATCCATTAAGGGTTTCTCACGCCCCCTATGGCGTCACTCTTGCCATCTCAATTGACTTTCCTGGAGACGTTCCATGCTGACGATAGCCGTTATCGTCGGCCTCGTGGGTTTGCTGGCAGGTGCTGGAGCGGGCTTTCTGGTTCGCCGTCGCGCCGAAGGAACATCACTGCAACAGGCAGAGGAGCAGGCCAGCCGGATTCTCGCTGAGGCCGAGACACGTCAAAAAGAGCTCTTGCTGGAGGCCAAGGAAGAGACTCTCGCCCTCCGCAACGCGCTCGAATCTGAACTGAAAGAGCGCCGCGCCGAAGCCGCGCGCATCGAACAGCGCCTGACCCAGAAAGAGGAGAACCTCGACCGCAAGATCGAGGCCCTTGAGCGCCGCGAACAATCCGTGCGCGACCGCGAGGCCCAGATCGAAAGGCTGCGCGCAGAGGCCGAGGAGCTGCGTCAGCGCCAGGCGAGCGAACTGGAGCGCGTCGCCAACCTCACGGTCGACGAGGCGCGTCAGCAGTTGCTTGCCGCCATCGAGGTCGAGATCCGCGACGAGGCCAGCCGCCGCGTCCGGGAGATCGAGAAGGAGGTCGAGGCTACTGCCGGCCAGCGCGCCCGCAAGATCCTCGCCACGGCGATTCAGCGGTACACGTCGGAAGTCACCGCGGAAACCACGGTTTCCGTGGTGCCCATCCCGAGCGACGACATGAAAGGGCGGATCATCGGCCGCGAGGGCCGCAATATCCGCGCCATCGAAGCAGCGACCGGTGTGGACTTGATTATCGACGATACACCGGACGCGGTGACCGTAAGCGCGTTCGACCCCGTCCGCCGCGAGATCGCCCGCCAGGCCCTGAGCATGCTGGTCCAGGACGGGCGCATCCACCCGACGCGCATCGAGGAGGCGGTGAACAAGGCCCGCCGCGATGTCGAAGCAACGATGCAGGAAGCGGCCGAGGCCGCCGCGGTTGAGGCCGGGGTCCTCAACCTCCACCCCGAAGTGCTCAAGGTCTTCGGACGGCTGCGGTACCGCACCAGCTACGGACAGAACGTCATGCGCCATAGCATCGAGACCGGCCATATCGCCGCGATGATCGCCCGGGAAATCGGCGCCGACGTCGAAGTCGCGCGGGCGGGCGGCTTCCTCCACGACCTCGGCAAGGCCGTCGACCACGAGGTCGAAGGCACCCATGCCATCATCGGCGCGGAGATTGCGCGCCGCTTCAAGGTGAAGGACGCCATCGCCCACTGCATCGAGGCGCACCACGAGGAGGTCGAGCCGCGCACCGTGGAGGCGGTCATCGTGATGATGGCCGATGCCATCTCCGGCGGGAGGCCGGGCGCCCGGCGCGAATCCCTGGAAGCGTACATCAAGCGCCTTGAGACCCTGGAGAGCATCGCCAGGAGCTACAAAGGGGTGGAGGCCGCGTTCGCCATCCAGGCCGGCCGCGAAATCCGTGTCATCGTCAAACCCGAGATCATCGACGACCTCGAAGCCATGCGCATCGCCCGCGACGTGAGCCAGAAGATCGAGGAGACGATGGAGTACCCGGGCCAGATCAAGGTGACCGTGGTCCGCGAGACGCGCGCCACCGAGTACGCGCGCTAGCCCGATGCGACTGCTGTTCCTCGGCGACATCGTCGGCAACGCCGGCCGCGAGGCCGTCGTCACGATGGTTCCCGCCCTTCGGCGTGAGCTTGCCCTGGATTATGTCGTGGCGAACGGCGAGAACTGCTCCGGTGGCAAGGGCCTCACCCCGAAGCATGCCGATGAGCTCCTCGACTGCGGCATCGATGTCATCACGGGGGGAAACCACACCTTCCAGCATCGCGAGCTCTACCCGTACCTGGAGAGCACGCCTGCCGTCCTCCGTCCCCATAACTATCCGCCCGGCGCCCCGGGCACGGGGATCGCGCAGGTCGGCGAGCTGGTGGTCCTCAACCTGATTGGCCGGGTGTTCATGCCGGCCGACTACGAAGACCCGTTTCGCGCGGCCGATGAGGCGCTCAAGACGCTCCCCGCCAACCGGTTCGTCCTGGTAGACCTGCACGCCGAAGCGACGAGCGAGAAGCAGGCGATGGGCTGGCACCTCGATGGCCGGGTGACGGCCGTCGTGGGTACCCACACCCATGTGCCCACGGCCGACCAGCGCGTGCTGCCCGGTGGGACGGCGTTTTGCAGCGACGCGGGCATGTGCGGGGCGCGCGACTCCATCATCGGCGACGATGTCCGGGCGGTGCTGCACCGGTTCCTCACCCAGATGCCCACGCGGCTGGCGCCAGCCACGGGGACCGCGGTCATTAACGGTCTCCTCATCGAGGCCGACGATGTGACCAGGCGCGCGACGAGCATCGTCCGCTACGACCGGGTGTGTTGCTGATGGCAAAGGGCGACTTCCACCTCCACAGCACGGCTTCGGACGGCGTGCATTCTCCAACCTGGGTGGTGGAGACCGCCGCCGCCCGCGGACTTACCGCGATTGCGCTCACCGATCACGACACCACCGACGGCCTGGCGGAGGCCCGCGACGCCGCTGACCGCCTCGGGCTGCAACTTGTCCCCGGGATCGAACTCAGCACCGACCTGGGCAAGGCCGACGTGCACCTCCTCGGCTATGGCCTGGACGTCGACTCGAGGCCGCTGCAGGAGTTCCTCCGCTGGCAGCGCGAGGGGCGCCTCGCCCGGGTGCAGACCATCGTGCGCATCCTCCGCGAGAACGGCATGCCAATCGAGGTCGACCGCGTCCTCCAGATTGCGGGCGAGGCCACCGTCGGGCGCCCGCACGTCGCCCGCGCGCTCCTCGAGAGGGGCTACGTCGCCAGTGTCCAGGAGGCGTTCGACCTCTGGCTCGGGAACGGAAAGCCGGCGGATGTGAACCGCGAAAAGCTCATCCCGGAGGACGCGATCAGGCTGATCCACGAAAACGGCGGCGTGGTGTTCGTCGCCCACGCCATCTTCATCGGCGACGACTACCCGGAGGCTGTCGAAAGCCTCGCGCGGTGGGGGCTGGACGGGATCGAGACCTACTACAAGCACTACGACGCCGGGACGATCCGCGCCCACGAACGCCTCGCGGCGCGCCTGGGCCTTGCCAAATCGGGCGGCAGCGACTATCACGGCCTCGGCAACCCGGATGACCGGGAAATCGGCGACATCCCGTTCTCCGACGACCAGGTCGACGCCTTCCTCGACTACCTCGAACGCCAGGGCGTGGACACCGGAAAGAAGGTGCACTGATGCTGGAAGCCGACCAGATCGAGCAGATCATCCCCCACCGCTACCCGTTCCTCCTGGTTGACCGGATTATCGAGATCGAGGAAGGGAAACGGGGCGTCGGCATCAAGAATGTGACCGCCAACGAGTGGTTTTTCGAGGGCCACTTCCCGGGGAGGAAGGTGATGCCCGGAGTGCTCATCGTGGAGGCGCTGGCGCAGGTGGCGGCGGTCACGCTCCTCAAGGGAGTCGACATGGCCGGCAAGTCGCCGCTTTTCGGAGGCATCGAGAACATGCGCTTCCGGAAGCCTGTGGTCCCCGGTGACCAGCTCCGGCTGGAGTTCACGCTCGAAAAGATGCGGGGGCCGATCGGCCGCGGCCATGTCCGCGCCACCGTCGATGGTAAGCTGGCGGCGGAGGGCACGATCTCGTTCGCGCTGGTCGATTTCGGCGCCGGGGCGGCTGAGTAGCCCCGGCCTCGCCCTGCCGCTTTACCCTGCCGGAGATAGGATGGTTGAGCACCCTATGAGCGCTCCGAACACGTCGACCGACTATTACGAGGTCCTCCAGGTTTCGCCGACGGCCAGCCCGGAGGTCATCGAGGCTGCGTACCGCGGGCTGATGCGGAAGTACGGCGAAGACCCGGACCCTTCCGTCCGTGAACTCCGGCGGCACGTCGAGGCCGCCTTCGCGGTGCTTTCCGACGCGCAGCAGCGCTCCGCCTACGACGCTACCCGGAACGGCGCCATGGAGTCATCCCGGCCTCCCGCCGAGCCGGAGCCCTACACGTTCCGCCCGGCGACCGTTGTCGAGTGTCCTCGCGACCCGGGCGTGGAGACCGCCCTCCGCTGCAGCCGCTGCGAAACACCGATTTGCCCAAGGTGCCTCATTCAGAGCCCGGTCGGAGCGCGCTGCCGCGATTGCGCCAGGATGGTGAAATCCCCGGTCTACACGCTTTCTTCCGCGGGCATCGCCCGGGCCGCCGGGGCTTCGCTGATTGGCGGCGTGGTGATGGGGCTGATCTGGGGGCTGGTGCTCCTGCCGTTCACCTTCGGCTTCTTCTCCATCTTCCTCGGGGCCGGCCTGGGGTACGCCTTCACCCGCGCGCTCGAAGTCGCCACCGGCCGGAAGCGCGGCCCGGTGGTGGTCTCCTTCGCCATCGCCGGCATCTGTGTCGCGTGGGGCATGACCTTGCTCTTCATCCCGATGCGGGTCGCGCTGTACGGCCTGGTTGCCGCGGGCATCGCCGCGTACCTGGCGTATCAGAACTTGCGATAGGCGAGCGGATCCCCGGCGCTACCAGCCCGAGCTCTGCACGACAAAGCTCATTCCCACGATGAAGCCGATCGACGCTGCTCCGACCACCAGGATCGTGAGCAGGTCCTTCTTCACATGGCTGTAATCCTTCGTCACGTGATGCTCGCGGTGGTGGGCCGGGGCGCCGCGCCGGGGGGCTCGCGCGGCGACAGGAGCCTCGCCGTCGGCTCCCGTCATGGGACGGGGAAGCGCGGCGGCCGGGGCGGCGATGCGGCGGCGAGAGCGGCGAGGCTGGCGTGCGGTCATCTCCCGCATGGTAGCGAGGGCTCCCCGAACGGTACAGCAACGCCGCCGGGGCGGGCCTGCTGACCGTCTACACTTCCTTCACGGCGATGTCGATGGTGAATTCGCCGAAGCTCACCAGCAGCGGGATGACGAGGCGGGTAAGGTTCAGGGTCGCGATCGAGCTGCCTTTGCCGAGCAGGAGCACGGGCGGCGACATGTCGCTGGGGAATCCGTTCTTCTCGAGGCCGATGCCAGCCTGCCCGGTGATCATGTTGGCCAGCTCGGCGATGGCGCTCTGCCCGAGCGCGTCGAGCTCCGCGACCGGCTCGCCGATCATGTTCGAAGCGAAGCCGAGTGCCGTTTCCATGGACATCGAGTAGATCACCAGGCCTGCCACCCCGCCGGTGATCGCGATGAGCGCGCTGACCTCGTTGCTGGTCTGGGGTGAACGCACGCGATGGAGCTGTCCGCGGCTGACGGTCTCGTGGCACTCCTGCTGAATGACCCGCGCCGCAGCCTCAACGAATGGGCTGATGAGCTCGAGCCGCGCACGCTCTGGCGCCTCAGCCGCCGCCCGCGCGGCCTCATCAACGGTGATCTTCGCCAGCATCTGCTCCTCCAAAGTCCGCCGAACGTGTCGACCGGCGAGTGCGAATTGGTTGCGGCCGGTCAGCTCACCTGGAGCGTCCGCCCGAGGTCCGTGGCATAGGCGCCGAAATCGTCGATGTCCCGGGAGGTGATCGTCAGCGTACCGGGTAGCTTGCCCTGCTCCTGGAGCCTCAGCGCAATTTCCCAGCGCGCCCAGGTCTTGAGCAGGGCAGTCTTTTCCACAGCTGGAAAGCGAGCGCGGGACATCTGCTGGACGATCTTCCGGTGGGCATCCTGCGAGATGAGCACCGTCACGTTTGACATGCCGGCCCGCCCGCCATCGACCTTGAACACCAGGCGATGGAATCCGGAGCCGCCGTTCATGATTTCCGACGACATGAGCACGGCGCGTATCGGGATGACGTTACTCATCGGCTTCTTCTCCGAAGGTCCTCACCAATCCATCATCGTCAACCAATCCCGAAACCTGTAGCGCGAGCTTTCGGCCACTTGTGCCGGCAAAGCCGGCGAAGCGTTCGCAGTTGCCGACGAAGATCCGCAGCGGGTCGGCGACCAGGTGGTCGAGCACGATCACGTCGCCCGGGGCCAGCTCGGCGAGGTCGCGTGCCTCGACCCTTGCGCCGCCCAGGATGGCCCGGACCAGCACGGAAGCCGGCATCAGCTGCTCTTCCTGGACCCGCGCCTCGGCCCGGGCCGTCCGCGACGGCCGGTTGTCGAACAGGCTCTGCCCGGTGAGTTTCGGGAGGATCTGCTCGAGGATGGTCAGCGGGAAGCAGAGGGAGATGCCGCCCGTCTGCTCGGCGAGCCGGATTTCGTACCAGGCGGTGATCACGAACTCGGATGGCTGGATTGCGTGCATGACCTGCGGGCCAAGGGCCAGCTCGGAGACGTCCGGGGTGAGCTCGACGACGCGCATCCACGGGTCGACCAGCGACCGCGCGATGTCCATCCCGATGTGGCGAATGAGTGCGATTTCGATATCCGTAAGGTCGCGGTTCATGACGCGGGCGGCGCGTTTCCCCTTGCCGCCGAGCAGACGGTCGATGATGCCGAAGGCGACATCGAGCCCGAACGAGGTGACCGCATAGCCTTGCAGCGGGGACATGTCGATGATGATGACCACCGACGATGTGCCGATCTGGTTGACGTACTCTTCGTAGATGCCCCGTTCGAGGGCGCTCAGGCGGGCCTCGACGGGGGCGCGGAGCCTGCCCGAGAAATTCGCCGCGATCGCGCCTGCCACACCCTGCTGGATGATCTGGAGCCCGCGGATTTGTTCCTTCGAGAGCTTTTCGGGGTGGCGAAAGTCGTAGAGCTTTACGCGCTTCGCGGTGTCCTTGCTGGCAGGCGGCGGCAGCGCCACCACCGCGTCGGATTCGAGCTGACTGACGTCGGCGCTAAGCAGGGCATCGATTTCGCGCTGGCTAAGGACGGCGTTTTCTGATGCCACGGGCAGGTTCCTCTCGGCGCACAGTCTCCCTGCATTGACTATCGGCCGGGTATACGAGAACTCCCTAGTGGTTTCGAGGTGTCACCCTCGTAGCGGCGAACTCGCATCAGGGATATCCCCGCCAGCTTTGGGGGCGGCGCCGAATGCCGCGGGCGGACCGTTCGCTCGTAGCTTTAGGAACCAGCCCGGCCCCACCTGCCGGCACTTCGAGGAGGATTGTCCCCGTGGCCACCAAGACGGAACCCACCACAGAATCACCCGTACCGCTGAGTACCGAGGAACACGTCGTCATCTTCCGCCTCGGCGACGAGTACTACGCGCTCGATATCCAGACCGTCCAGGAAATCGTCCGGATGCAGACCATCACCTCCATCCCCGGGTCTGATTTCTGGGTCGAAGGGATCACCAACCTCCGCGGCCGGGTGGTGCCCGTCATCGATCTGCGCAAGCGCTGCGGCATCGATGCTGGCGAGTACACCAGCGAGACGCGGATCGTGGTCGTTTCGAGCGCGGGTGGCATGGTCGGCCTCATCGTGGATGCAGTGTCGGAGGTCATGCGGATCCCCGGTGACCAGGTCGAGCCGCCGAGCTCCATCGTTTCGATGCCCGAGAACACGTACCTGCGCGGCATCGCCAAGCTCGATGACCGCCTTGTCTCGTTGATGGACCTTGAAGGCGTCCTGCCATCGACCCTCGAGGACGACCTGGCGATGGGAACCTCCCGCGCCGCTTGAGGTTCCACCCGAACCCACCCTTCCCCCAACTGACCTCCAGGAGTGCCGCCGCATGGCAAGCACCAAAGGCCAACGCCTGCAGTTCGACCTCGACGACGAGGACCTGAAGCTCTTTTCCGAAGAGGCCGACGAGCAGATCGAGCTCCTCGATACCTCGTTGGTCCAGCTCGAAGGCGAGCCTGACCCCGAACTCGTCCAGCAGATCTTCCGGGCCGCCCACACCCTGAAGGGGTCGAGCGCGACCATCGGCCACAAGAAGATGGCGAGCCTCACGCACGCCATGGAAACGGTGCTCGATGCCGTAAGGCAGGGGCGCCGGCGCCCCACGTCAGACGTCGTTGATGCGCTTCTTGCCGGCCTCGATGCCCTGCGGGTGCTCGCCAACGAGGTCGTTACCCGGATCGATTCCGGCATCGAAACCGCCCGGCTCGAGGCGGACCTCCACGCCGTCCTCGAAGCGCCCGACGCCGGGGCGGATGATGACGGGGAGCTCGACGGCGGGAGCAGCTTCGTCTATCAGCTCGATGGCGCCCGCGCCGAGGCCGCGCTCGCCGGGATGGACAACGGCACCTCGCTGTACCTGGTGGAAGTGGCAATTTCGAACGACTGTCAGCTTCCCTCGATCCGCAGTTACCAGGTCCTCCAGGAGATCGACGCGCTCGGCCAGCTGCTGGTCTCGTGGCCCGAGCGGGAACTCATTGAAGCCGGGGCGGGCGAGTACTCGGTCGCGTGCTTCCTCCTCCTGTCGAGCCAGTCCGACGAACAGCTCCAGGCCGCCATCGAGGCGGTTTCCGACGTTGCGTCGGTCCGCACGCGGCCGGTTCCTCCAGAGGATGTGGGCAAACCGCTGGCCCCCACGGCGCCCCCCGGGGCATCCGCAGGCCCGGCCGACCGGCCGAGGCTGACCCTTGTAGACGACGGGTCACCGGCCGAGAGCTCCCGCGGCGCCTCGCGCAAGGCCACCCAGTCGGTCCGCATTGATGTCGAGCGGCTCGATGGGCTGATGAACCTCGTCGGCGAGCTCGTGATCGACCGGACCCGGCTACAGCAGATTCGCGAACAGCTGAGCGCAGTACTGAAGGACGCGAACCTGAACGAGCTCACCGAGAACTTCGAGGAGACGACATCGCACCTGGCACGTGTGACCGATGAGCTCCAGGAGCAGATCATG
>JBBIVC010000019.1:0-16818 GCA_037439905.1 Thermoflexus sp. | reverse complement strand
GGACGAGGTGCGGGAGGGAGCGTGCGTATGAGAAGGGTCGCGTTGCGTCGCGCCGTTGGCGCCGGCGGGCTCCTCCTCGCGCTTGTCGCCGGCCACATGCCGGCCCCCGCTTTCGCCCTCACACTTGGCGATGCCACAACCCTCACTTTCGCGATGGTCGAACGCACACGTGTGGAGTCATCGCGCTGGGCCATCGCCGTGACGATCGGCACGGGCGGCCCCGGCGGGACGGTGGTGGCCGCCGGCCCCGAGCGGCGCAGCGCGCAGTGGACGCGCGCGAGGGTGGAAGACATCCTCCTCTCGGTGCTGGGGGCGCACGAGCGGGCCGCATCCGAGGGTGGCGGCTGGCCGCCCACCCCTCCGCGCCTGCGCCGCGGCTGAATCAGCGGCTCTCCCGGTTCATCATCCGCCGCGCGATACGCTCTGCCCCGTCGCGGTCGCCCGGCGCCAGGTCGCCATCGAGGACCATCGCGCTCAGCCGATCCTTGATCACCCGGATCCACGGCCCCGGTTCCCGGTCGAACAGCCGCACCAGGTCGTCCCCCGTCAGCGGGCTCTCGGCCCGCAGCGCCTCGCGCTCCTCTGCTTCCGCGCGCAGGCAGGCCGCCTCGAGGCGATCGTGGTACTCCGTGTCGTCGTACGTGTGGCTGGAATTGTCCGCCCGCTTCAAGGCGAGCAGGTCTCGCCAGTGCTCCGGCACTTTCGCCATGAACCGGCGCACCGACCGCCGATCGCCCGGCTCCGGCCGGTCCATATGCCGGCGGATGAGCAGCACGATCGCGTGCGATTCGGCCCGCCCCAGCCGCAGCCGCTCAAGCAGCGCCGCCGCGAGCTCCGCCCCGGCGGTCTCGTGCCGGTAGAATCCCCACTCCCCGTTCGCCTTCAGGTGGCGGACCGCCGGCTTTCCCACGTCGTGGAGCAACGCGGCCCAGCGCCGCAGCCGGATCGTCCCCGGGGTGACGTCGATGGCTCCCACCGTCGCCACGCTGTGACCCCACACGTCCAGCCGATGGAAGCGATTTTGCTCGCAGCCCACCATCGGCTCGAGCTCGGGCAGCGCATAGTGGAGCCCGCGAGTCTCACGCAGGATTTCGAGGCCCCGAGCGGGGTTCGCGCCCTGGAGCAACTTGTCGATCTCCGTTGTCACCCGCTCCTGCGAAAGCGTCCGGATGAGGTCGGCCGTCTCCTGCATGCCTGCCAGCGTGGCGGGCTCGACCGCGAAGTCCAGCTGGCTGGCGAACCGGATGCCACGCAGGATCCGAAGCGGGTCCTCGCGAAAGCGCGTCGCCGGGTCGCCAACTGCCCGGATGAGCCGATCGGCCAGGTCCTGCCGGCCGCCGTACAGGTCCAGGAAGCGATGCGTGTAGGCATCCTCCGCGAACGCGTTGATGGTGAAGTCGCGGCGGGCAAGGTCTTCCTCGATCGAGGCGCCGAAAGTCACGTCCGGCCAGCGTGTGCCGCCCGCATACGAATCGCCCCGGAACGTCGTGATCTCGCTCCAGTGCCCCTGGATCCGCACCCCGATCGTGCCGAAGCGCTTGCCAACGGTGGTCACCGTGGCCCCGAGGCCGCGCACCAGCGACTCCACCGCGTCGGGGTCGGCGTCGGTCGCGTAGTCCTGGTCGTGCGAATCGATACCCAACAGGCGATCGCGAAGGGCCCCACCGACCAGCCACAGCTGGTAGCCGCGTTCCCGGAACGCCGCCGCGAGGTCCTGGTGGGTGATGCCCATCTCCCGATTGTCGATCCCGCCCGGGAGAGGGAGAAGTGCGGCATGGACCCCCATCCGCGCTCGCGCCTCCCCGGTTCGCGGCGCATCCGGTATGGTTCGGGGCGTGGACCGGTTCGAACTTGGCGCATCGGTGGTGCTCTGGCGCGACGACGAGATTCTCGTGATGAAGCGCGGCCTCGATGGCTTCGGCGGCGGCGGGTGGTTCATCCCCGGCGGCCATGTCGAACAGGGCGAGCGCCCCCGCGACTCCGCGGCCCGCGAGGTGTTCGAGGAAACCGGTATCGCCATCGACCCGGCCACCCTGCGGCTGGTCGACGTGATGACCTACGACGGCGGATTCGGCACGGCCCATGTGCTCATCTACAACGGGACCTGCCCGCCAGGCGCCGAACCCGTGATCAACGATGAGCACCTCGTCTGGCGCTGGATGACCCCCGAGGCGTACATCGCCCGCTTCCTGGATAGCGCGATGCTCCGGGAGCGCGGCGTTCCGGGCGAAGCGATCAGCCTCGCGGCCGAGGTCGCGCGCGTGGTGCGCAGCGCGGCGGCTGCGAGATAGCCTCCCTTCCTACCGGCGTCCGGCTGCATCCTCCTGGAACCGTGCCGCCTGGTATGCCCGCACCAGGTGGAGCTCCTCGTACGTCACCAGGTCGCCCAGGCGCTCCTTCACCGGGCCCAGCTCCTGGAACGGCCGGTCGCCGGTCACCTCCCGGATGAGCGCCACCTTGTCCACCGCGACCAGTCCATCGAGGTGCTCGATCGCCCCGCTCAACAGCAGGTCGGCCAGGTGCCCCGCGATGGTGGTCCGCGCCATCGCCCGGGCCCGGGCCATCTCGGCGATGTCGCGCACGCCATCCCGGTAGAGCGAAAGCGTCTCCCGAAGCGTCGGCGAAAGCCCACCCTGCTTCCGTGCCCCGCTCCGCGCATAGAGCGCCGGCCCGGGCGCCGCCGGGCGCGCTCCGGCTGCTGCCTTCGTGACTGCAAGGAACGGCTCGCCATACTTCTCGAACTTCACGTGTCCCATGCCGCTCACCCGCAGCATCTCGACCTGGTTGCGCGGGCGTTTGCGAGCCATGTCCCGCAGGGTCGCGTCGCTGAACACCACGAACGGCGGCACACCATCCCGGTTGGCCAGGTCGCGCCGCACCGCCCGGAGCTGCTGGAAGAGCTCCTCCTCCGCGGCCGAATGCGCTTCCGCGGGCGACATGGCTCCGGCGGCGCACGGCCCGCAGTTGGCGCAGGCTGGCGCGTGCCCCGCCTGGCCAAAGTAGGCAAGGATGCGCGCCCGCAGACACGTCCGCGACCGTGCGTAGTCCTCCATCGCGTCGAGCATCGCGAACGAATGTTCGCGATGCGCGTCCAGGCCCGCGGTGTCGATCCCGGCTTCGCCATCGAGCCGGATCGCGCTCACCTGCCAGCCCCGGCGCGCAGCCAGCCCCGAATCCACCAGCGCCTGGATGGCAGCGTTGATGCCGGGCTCGTCGTCCTCCCGCATCAGCTCCCGCACATGCACGCGTTCCCCGCCCGCCGCCACCAGCGCGCGGTACACCTCGACTACCCGCTGCGCCTCGGGGTGCGCCATCTCGATGAAGAACTCCCGGAGCGAACGGTCGCGAGGCGAGTAGTAGAGGATGCAGCGCGCCGGCTCACCATCCCGGCCCGCTCGCCCGGCCTCCTGGTAGTACGATTCCAGCGAATCCGGCATGTCGTGGTGGATAACCAGCCGCACATCCGGCTTGTCGATTCCCATCCCGAAGGCGTTCGTCGCCACGATCACCCGGAGCGTGTCCCGCGCGAAGGCATCCTGGATGCGTTTGCGGTCGGCGTCCTCCATGCCGGCGTGGTAACGGGCGCACTTCACCCCCGCGCGTTGCAGGTAGTCCGTCAGCTCTTCGACGCGCTTCCGCGTTCCGCAGTAGACGATGGCCGGCTCGTCTCCCAGCGCGCGTAGCTCCCCGGCGATGGCCTCCGACTTCTCCTTCAGCGAACCCGCGCGGTGCACTTCGAAACGGAGATTCGGCCGATCGAACCCCGCGACATGCACGACGGGTTCGCGCAGGTGCAACCGGAGGATGATGTCCTCCCGCACGCGCGGGTCGGCCGTCGCCGTAAGCGCCACGATCGGCGGCCCGCCGAGCAAGCGCCGCACGCCCCCGAGCTCCCGGTAGCTCGGCCGGAAATCGTGGCCCCACTGCGAGATGCAGTGCGCTTCGTCGATCGCAAGCAAGCTCACCCGGACGCCGCGCAGGGCTGCCACGAACCCCCCGCTCCCGAAACGCTCCGGCGCAACGTAAAGCAGCTGCAGCCTGCCGGCCGCCGCATCGGCGAGCGTCCGCCGTTGTTCCTCGATTGCAATCGATGAGTTGATGGCCGCCGCCGCGACTCCCATCGCCCGCAGTCCATCGACCTGGTCCTTCATCAGCGCGAGCAATGGCGAAACCACGAGCGTGATGCCCTGGCCCTGCAGCAATGCTGGCACCTGGTAGCAGATGCTCTTGCCGCCCCCGGTGGGCATCACGGCAAGCGTGTCGCGGCCTTCTAGCACTGCGGCGATGACCTCCGCCTGGCCGGGCCGGAACTCGCCATAGCCGAAAACGTCGCGCAGCACCCGCCGCGCGGCGGCCAGGCGGGGCGGTTCGGCGACAGCAGATGTCCGCTCGCGGCTCACCGCCGGAGTCTAGAACATGTGTGCGATCCACGGCAAGGCGATGCGCCTTCTCCCCTTCCCCCCTTGCGCTCCCCATGGCGATCCGCCACCATGGCGATTAGCACTCATTGACAGGGAGTGCTAACATCACCACCGCACAGCACAACAACCCCTCACCGAGGTACCAATGGCAAAGCAGCTGCTCTTCGATGAAGAAGCACGGCACTCCCTCAAGCGCGGCATCGACGCGCTTGCCGATGCCGTCAAGATCACCCTTGGCCCCAAGGGCCGGAATGTCGTCCTCGATAAGAAGTTCGGCGCGCCCACCATCACCAACGACGGTGTGACCATCGCCAAGGATATCGAGCTCGAAGACCCCTTCGAGAACATCGGCGCCCAGCTCGCCAAGGAAATCGCCTCGAAGACCAACGACATCGCTGGCGATGGCACCACCACCGCCACCGTCCTCGGCCAGGCCATCGTCCAGGAAGGCCTGAAGAACGTCGCCGCCGGCGCCAACCCCATGGGCCTCAAGCGCGGCCTCGAAGCCGGTGCCGCCGCCCTCGTCGAGGCCATCAAGAAGAACAGCATCAAGGTCACTGAGCGCAACCAGATGGCGCAGGTCGCCACCATCTCCGCCAATAACGACCCGTCGATCGGCAACCTCATTGGCGAGTGCATGGAAAAGGTCGGCAAGGACGGCGTCATCACCGTCGAGGAGTCCAAGGGCATCCAGACCGAGGTCGAGTACGTCGATGGTATGGCCTTCGACCGCGGCTACATCAGCCCCTACTTCGTGACCAACCCCGACCGCATGGAAGCGGTCATCGAGGACCCCTACATCCTCATCACCGATAAGAAGCTCAGCTCGGTCCAGGAAATCCTGCCGATGCTCGAGAAGATCCTCCAGGTCACCAAGAACGTCGTCATCATCTGCGGCGACCTCGAAGGCGAAGCCCTGGCCACCCTCGCCGTCAACAAGCTCCGCGGCACCATCAACATCCTCGCTGTCAAGGCCCCCGGCTTCGGCGACCGCCAGAAGGATAACCTCGGCGATATCGCCGTCCTTACCGGTGGCTCCGTGATCTCCGAAGAGATCGGCCGCACCCTCGAAAGCGTCGAGGTCGCCGACCTCGGCCGCGCCCGCCGCGTCGTCTCCACCAAGGAAGAGACGACCATCATCGAGGGCAAGGGCAAGAAGAAGGATATCGATGCCCGCGTCGCCCAGATCCGCGCCATCCTCGAAGAGGCGAAGAGCGACTGGGATCGCGAGAAGGCCCAGGAGCGCCTTGGCAAGCTCGCCGGCAGCGTCGCCGTGATCAAGGTCGGCGCCGCCACCGAAGTCGAGCTCAAGGAGAAGAAGCACCGCGTCGAGGACGCCCTCTCCGCCACCCGGGCCGCCGTCGAGGAAGGCATCGTCTCCGGCGGTGGGGTTGCCCTCATCAACGCCCTGCCCGCACTCGACAAGGTCAAGCTCGAAGGCGATGAGGCCACCGGCGTCAAGATCCTGCGCCGCGCCCTCGAAGAGCCCCTCCGCCGCATCGCCATCAACGCCGGCAAGGATGGCTCCGTCGTCGTCGAGGAAGTCAAGAAGCTCGGCAAGGGCCAGGGCTACGACGCCCAGAAGGACGAATACGGCGACATGGTCGCCAAGGGCATCATCGACCCGGCCAAGGTGACCCGCTCGGCCGTCGAGAACGCGGTCTCCATCGCCGCCATGGTCCTCACCACCAACTGCCTGGTCACCGAAAAGCCCGAAAAGGAAGCCCCGGTCCAGGCCCCGCCGATGTACTAGTCGGCCTTCGCCCCCTCCCGGAGCGGCCGGGGTACGGCAGACCAATCCCGAGGGGGTGGCGCGAAAGCCCACCCCCTCGCGCTTTCTCATCCACTACCGGAGGCGGAACCACAGATGCGCACCGAAAACGGAATCACCATCGATACCGAAGCACTCGAACAGCTCCTCTCCCAGGCGGATCTGATCACCATCGGCTTCACCCTCTTCCCCCAGCGCCTCCTCGTCGATACCCGCGCCAACGCCACCGATGGCCAGTGGGCCGGCATCGTCGAGCCCGTTGCCTCCGTCCAGGAGCGCTACCTCTGGCGCGGCCGCAATCGTGGCAGCTTTGGCCCGCCCCAGGCGTTCTCCTTCTTCACCTGGCCCCATACGGTGCGAGGGCTGGTCGAGCGCGACATCCTCCGGCCCCTCCGCCGCCGCCTCGACCCTGCCGCCGATGCCGCCCTCGAACAGGCCCTCGACCAGGCCCTCGAACTCGAACGGCGCGCCATCGCCGATGCGGTCCGCGGCACCGAGGCATGGCCCACGCTCTGGGCGGCAGCATCCTGAACCGCCCCCTGTGATAGCATCGCCCGG
Organism: Thermoflexus sp.; assembly: GCA_037439905.1. GTDB lineage: Bacteria > Chloroflexota > Dehalococcoidia > Tepidiformales > Tepidiformaceae > Amarobacter. Next base: position 10,068 of record JBBIVC010000019.1, on the reverse strand, counting down.
CACCAACTCGCCCGGGAGATGCCCATGACCACCCTCGAACGCCCCACCGCAAGCAACACCGAACAGCTCCTCTCCGAGCAGGACGGTTATACCCTCACGCTCACCCTCAACCGGCCCGACCGGCTCAACGCCATCAGCGGGCCCATGCTTTCCGAGCTCTCCCGCATCCTCACCGCCGCCAACCGCGACCCCGGCGTCCGGGTCATCATCCTGACCGGCGCCGGGCGCGGCTTCTGCTCCGGCCTCGACCTGGTCGATAACAATCCCAACGCCAACGGCGGCCGCACCCCGGCAGCCCGCCAGCTCTTCGACCTCCACGACTCCGCACCGACCGTCCTCTGGAACATGGACAAGCCCGTGATCTGTGCCCTCAACGGCGCGGCCGCCGGCTACGGCATGGACCTTGCCCTCCTCTGCGACATGCGCATCGCCAGCGAAAACGCCAGGCTCGCCGCGGTAACCGCCCGCCGGAACCTGCTCCCCGAAAGCGGCGGCACCTGGCTCCTCCCCCGGCTCGTCGGCTGGGGAAAAGCCTCCGAGATGTTCTTCCGCGGCCAGACCCTCAACGCGCAGCAGTGCAAGGAAGCCGGTCTCGTCAATGAAGTCGTCCCCCACGACCAGCTGATGGCCACCGCGAAGCAGTGGGCCGCCGAGATCGCCATCAACGCCCCCATGGCCATCCAGGCCACCAAGCGCATGATGCGCCAGGGCCTCTTCGAAACCTACGAGACCACGGTCGACCACCTCATGGTCCATCTCATGTCGCTCTTCGCCATGGAAGACTTCAAGGAAGGCGTCGCCGCCTTCCTCGAAAAGCGCGACCCCAACTTCACCGGACGCTAGCCTCGCCCGCGTCCACCCACCCCGCCCGGCTCCCCGATGAGCCGGGCGGCCGGTTGCCTGTCGTATCACCGCGCCCCGGTGGGCGCCGGCGCGGCGCCTGGGCGCCTTGTCCAGCACTGGTATGCGATACCCGCCCACGCTGGCGCAAGAGCATCGGCGAAGGGTGAACAGCGCGCCCTCGCCCCACAACCCTCCATCCCGGCGCTACCCTGAGGAGCGGCCACCGCGGAACCGTTGCGGCCGTACGTTCGTCTGGAACCACACGGAGGTCCCATGCATCACCGCCTGTTCCCAGCCGCTGCTCTCGCCACCCTGGCGCTCACCGCCGCCACCCTCCTCTCCGCCTGCGGCGATGACAGGGCCGCAGCCTCCGAACTCGTCATGTCGAAGGCGCCACGCGCCACCGCCGAGCCCGCCGCCGCCCGGGAGGCGGCCACTGCCCTGGACCTCTTCTCCACCGGCCTTTTCGCCATCCTCGCCCGCACCGACGGCAACCTGGTCTTTTCGCCCTACAGCGCCACCGTCGCCCTGGCCATGACCCGCAACGGCGCCACCGGCGAAACCCTCGACCAGATGAGCGCCGTCCTCCACGCGGACCAGGCCGGCGACCTCGATGCCGGCCTGAACGCCATCGACCAGGCCCTCGCCACCCGCCCCGGCGAGTACCGCTGGATGGACAGGACCGTGAAACTCGAGCTCGCCACCGCCAACCAGCTCTGGGGCCAGCGCGATTACCAGTTCCACGATGCCTTCCTCGATAAGCTCGCCGCCAACTACGGCGCCGGCATGCGCCTCGTCGACTACATCAAGGCCACCGAGGACGCCCGCCAGGCCATCAACGCCTGGGTCTCGGACCAGACCCGCGAACGCATCCCTGAGCTCATCCCGGAAGGCGTCCTCACCACCGATACCCGCCTCGTCCTCACCAACGCCATCTACCTCAACGCCCCCTGGATGCACCGCTTCAACAAGGACGCCACCGCGCCCGGCCCCTTCACCCGTCTCGATGGCTCCACCGTCGAAGCCCAGCTCATGCGCCTGGGCGAGGACCTGCGCTACGCAAGGGGCGCCGGCTACCAGGCCGTCGAGCTCCCCTACGTCGATGGCTCGCTCGCCATGCTCGTTATCGTCCCCGACCCCGGCAAGTTCGCGGACTTCCAATCCCGGTTCGACGCTGCAGCGTTGGAGCGGATCGTCAGCGACCTCAAGACCGCCCGGGTCAAGCTCGCCTTCCCCCGCTTCGAGTACCGCACCCAGGCCAGCCTGAAAGACGCCCTCAAGGAAATGGGCATGCCCATCGCCTTCGAACCCGGAGTGGCCGACTTCTCCGCCATGAGCCCCGACGGCAAGAACCTCTACATCCAGGACGTCATCCACGAGGCCTTCATCGCGGTCGATGAAGATGGCACCGAGGCCGCGGCCGCCACCGCGGTCGTCGTCGGCCGCACATCCGCCCCGGTGGATGTCGTCGAACTCACCGTCGACCGCCCCTTCCTCTACGCCATCCGCGACAACGACACCGGCGCCATCCTCTTCCTCGGCCGCGTCACCGATCCGACGAAGTAGGTCGCCGGATTCGCACCTGTATCCGAGGCGCGCCAGTCATGGCGCGCTGCGATGTCTCTCCCTCGAAGACGGTCGATACCCGCGTACCCACGCCGCATAGGCGCGCGCGTGAAGCGGCGCGGCGCCACCACATTACCCCCTCTCCCGTCGCGGGAGAGGGGTCGCAAGCGCTGCTATGAATCTCTGTCCACGATCTCCCCGATCAGGATCCCGTGTCAACCACGGATTGGAGGCCGCGGGGGGACTCCTCCCTCCTCCCTTCTCCCTCCTCCCTACAACAGCACGTAGTCCGCCGGGTCCGGCTCCTTCGTCTGCTTCCAGTATTCGATCAGGTTGAACGGCCAGTTCTGCGCCACCCGCCCCTTATCGTTCTTGTACCAGCTGTTCACGTCGCTCACGCCCCACACCCGCAGCAGGTTCGCCCGGTCGATACGCTCGTTGTACGCATCGTGGACTTCCTGCTTGCAGTCGAGCGCTCGCTTCCCCTGGTCCAGGAGCAGCTTGATGCAGCCGAGCACGTACTGCACCTCGCACTCGGAGAAGTAGATGATGCTCCCGTTCACCACGATGTTCGTGTTCGGCCCGTAGAGCAGGAACAGGTTCGGGAAGTTCGGCACCGTGATGCCCATGTACGCCCGGGCGTCGCCGTTCCATTGCGCGTGCAGGTCGGCGCCGCCACGGCCCCTCACCCGCATCGGCGTCAGGAACTTCGAGGCCTGGAAGCCCGTGCCGTAGATGATCACGTCCGCCGGGTACTCCGTCCCGTCGCCTGCCACTACTCCGGTTGGCGTGATCTCCCGGATGCCCTCGGTCACCAGGTGGACGTTCTCGCGCTTCAACGTCGCCGCCCAGATGCCGTTGTCCAGCACCAGCCGCTTGGCCGCCGGAGGGTATTTCGGCATCACCTTTTCCAGCAGGTCCGGCCGGTCGGCGAACTGCATCTGCAAGTAGCCGGTCAGCAGCATCCGCAGCTGGTCGTTCGCCGCGCTCACCGAAAGCGTCTTCGGCTCCCAGTTCTCATCGACTGTCGCGGCTGCCAGCATCCCGTCGGTCGTGTTCCAGAACAGCCAGAACCGGTACCAGTGCACGTAGTGCGGCACGTGTTCGAAGAGCCACCGCAGCCCCGCCGGCACGTCGTCGTGGTACTGCGGAACGGGCACCAGCCATGGCGGCGTCCGCTGGAATACCACCAGGTCTGCCACCTCCGGCGCGATCGCCGGGATGAACTGGGCCGCGCTCGCGCCCGTGCCGATCACCACCACGCGCTTCCCCTTCAGGTCGACGCTGTGGTCCCACCGCGCCGAATGGAACGACGGCCCCCGGAAGGTCTCCATCCCCTTGATGTCCGGCATCTTCGGACGGTTCAGCTGGCCAACCGCGCTGATCACCGCCTGCGCCTCAAGCATTTCCTCACTGCCGTCCGCCTTGCGCAGGCAGAGCCGCCAGCTCCGCGCCGCGTCGTCCCACGCTGCCTCCACCACCTCGGTGTTGAAGCGGACGTGCTCCCGGATGCCGTACTCGTCGGCCACGTCGCGGAAGTAATCCAGCAGCACGTCCTGCGTCGAATAGTGCTTCGGCCAGTCGATCTTCTGTGCGAACGAGTAGCTGTAGAACGCGTTCGAAACGTCGACCCGCGCGCCCGGGTACGTGTTCTCCAGCCAGGTGCCGCCCACATCGTGGTTCTTCTCCAGGATGACGAACGGCACGCCCGCCTGCTTCAGCCGGATGCCCGCCAGGATGCCGGACATCCCCGCGCCGATGATCGCCACCGAAAAGGGCACGCCCGGGTCTTTCCTCCACTTCGGCGCCCGAGGGTCCTCGTCCTCAGGCCCAAGCTCCTCCAGCAGCAGGGGAAGGTAGTCGTCCGCTGCCGGCGAGCCAGTCATCCATGCCGTAATCAGCTTGATCGCCTGGTCCAGCGGAACCGGGCTGCTGGTCTCTCCGCGCTCACGCAAGCGCTTCAACGCTTCGAAGGCGATCTCCCGGGCAGCCTCCTGCTGCTCAGGCGACATCCCTCCCTGCGGCACCCCTGGCGCAATCCCCGGCGGCCGCAATTCCTCCCGCAGGATCGTGAAATCGCCCGTCGCCTGAGCGAGTGCGGGCAGCAGCGCCGGCAGGAACGCATCCTGCAGCGCCGCGCGGATGGCGGAATCGTCCGCCGTGATCGGTTCGGTGGTTCGCTTGAGGGCCATGCGTCTGTGAACTCCAGCGTCGTCGGCCAGCCACTGCTGCCGCGGTGTCCGGCGAAAGATTACCCGTAATCGCGGCGCATTGCTTCTTTTAACCCGAAGAATCGGAAAAGCCGAAAAAACGCCGCAATCCCGGGCTATCCCGCCCGCGCGACCCGGAACGCCACCTCGCCACGCCCGATAGCGCGCTCCTCCGCGATGCTCATGCCGGCCCCGGCCAGGGCCGCCCGGAGCTCCGCGGCGCCCGGCGATTCTTCCTCCCCGGGGTCCAGGATGAGCCACGCGCTCCCACCCCCCGCCTCCACCAGCCAGGCGAGCCGCTGCAACGTGCCCGCTTCCATGTGGCCCTTCTCCGGCCACCAGACGATCCGTGCAGCCGGCTCGGCCGTGAGGAGCGTGCTCGCGAACGACGGCCGCGGCTTCATCACCCCCGCCTCCGCCAGCACCGAGTCCGGCGCAGAGATCACCATGATCGAGCCGTCAGCGGTTGTCAGCCCGAGGTCTGTCAGCGCTCCCACGGCCCCAGTGTACGGTGAATGCCCGAATGCTCGCCCGCGTCCTCTGCCCGGGGCTCCTTACCGGATCAGCTTCCGCCGCTTCGCCGAGTTCGAGCCCTTGCCCGTGGGCCCCCGCTGACCGCTGCTGCCCAGGGTGCGTATCTGCTCATCCGATGGCCCGCTCGGCTTCGCCAGCACTGGCGCCGCCGGCTTCGCGGGCTTCGGAGCCGCGCCATCCCCGCCCGCCGGCGCCGCCACCGGCGATGGCTGCGCCTCTTGCTGCACAATCCTCACCTTGAAGACGGTCCGCGCCACCTGCTTCCGGATGTTCGCCACCAGCTGCTGGTACATGTCGTGGCCTTCGCGCTTGAACGCGACCAGCGGGTCGACCTGCGCATAGGCCTGCAACCCGATGCTCTGGCGCAGCTCCTCGATCGCCGTCAGGTGCTCCCGCCAGTGCGTATCGATCGATTCCAGCAGCAGCCAGTGCTCGACCTTCCGCATGTTCTCGGGACCGACCATCTCCTCGATCTGCTCGTAGCGGTCCTCCGCGCGGTCGAGCATCTCGTCGGTCAGCTCGTCGCCGAGCTCCTGCATCTCCTCGATCGATGGCACGTCTTCCGGCGGGAAGATCTCGCGCAGCTCCGCTTCCGCCAGCTCCAGCGATACCACGTCGCTCGTGTTCACGTCGGCCAGCACCCGCTCGATCTCCGGGAGCAGCATCGCCTCGACCACGTTCGCGCGCGTATCGACGCCCTTCAGGATCATGTCGCGCTGCGAATAGATCTGCTTGCGGTGCTCGTTGATGACGTCGTCGAACTCGACCAGCCGCTTGCGAATGTCGAAGTTGTGGCCCTCGACCTTGCTCTGCGCCTGCTCGATCGCCCGCGTCACCATCCGCGATTCGAGGGGCATGTCCTCGGTCATCCCGAGCTTCTGCATCATCCCCGGCACCCACTCCGGCGAGAACCGCTTCATGATGTCGTCGCCGAACGAGACGAAGAACCGGCTCGATCCCGGGTCGCCCTGGCGCCCGGCGCGCCCGCGCAGCTGATTATCGATGCGCCGCGATTCGTGCCGTTCCGTGCCGATGACGTGCAGGCCACCGAGCTCGGCAACGCCCGGCCCGAGCTTAATATCGGTGCCGCGCCCGGCCATGTTCGTCGCGATCGTGACCGCGCCCCGCTGGCCCGCATCCTTCACAATCAGCGCCTCGCGCTCGTGCTGCTTCGCGTTCAGCACCTCGTGCGGAATGCCCTTCCGCGTCAACAGCGTGGAGAGGTACTCGGACTTCTCGATGGACGTCGTGCCGACGAGCACCGGCCTCCCGGCCGCATGCATCTCCTCGATCTCTCCAACCACCGCGTTGAACTTCGCCCGCTCGTTGATGTACACCACGTCGGGGTGGTCCTTGCGGATCATGGGACGGTGCGTGGGGATCACCACCACATCGAGCGAGTAGATCTTGGCGAACTCCTCCGCCTCCGTCTCCGCCGTGCCAGTCATGCCGGCGAGCTTCTCGTACAGCCGGAACAGGTTCTGGAAGGTGATCGTCGCGTAGGTGATCGATTCCCGCTGGACCTGCAGGCCCTCCTTCGCCTCCACCGCCTGGTGAATGCCGTGGCTCCAGCGCCGCCCGGGCATCAGCCGCCCCGTGAACTCGTCGACGATGATGACCTCGCCGTCCTTCACCACGTAGTCGCGGTCGATGCGCTTCAGGTACTCCGCATCGAGCGCCGCCTCCAGGTGCCGCGCGAGCCGCGGGTCCCCCTCGAACAGGTTCGGCACGCCCAGCGCCCGCTCGATGCGGTTGATGCCCTCTTCGGTCAGCGCGATGTGCTTCGCCTTGTGGTCGATCTGGTAGTCCGTCTCTTCCCGGAGCCCCTTCACCGCGCGGGCAAACTTGAGGTAGGTCGCGCTCGCCTCCTCGGCGTTCCCGCTGATGATCAGCGGCGTCCGCGCCTCGTCGATCAGGATGTTGTCGACCTCGTCGATGATCGCGTAGTACAGCGGGCGCTGCGCCTTCTCCCCCCACTCCCGCACCATGTTGTCGCGCAGGTAGTCGAACCCGAACTCGTTGTTCGTCCCGTAGGTGATGTCGGCCTGGTAGACATCACGGCGCGCACACGGCCGCAGGTCCTCGAGGCCGCCGGTGCCGCCCTCTTCTCCGGGGCGGTAGCCCGGCTCGTACATGTACGAAACGCCGTTGTTCTGCACCACGCCAACGCTCATGCCCAGGGCGTGGTACACCGGCCCGTACCACGCAGCGTCGCGCCGGGCCAGGTAGTCGTTCACCGTGATCACGTGCACGCCTCTCCCGGCGAGCGCGTTCAGGTACACGGGCGCCACGGCGGTGAGCGTCTTGCCCTCGCCGGTCCGCATCTCCGCGATCTTCCCCTCGTGCAGGACGATGCCGCCGATCATCTGCACGTCGTAGGGCCGCTCGCCGGCCTTCCGGAAAGCGGTCTCCCGCGCGACCGCGAACGCCTCGGGCAGGATGTCGTCCAGGTCCTCACCGTCAGCGAGCCGGTCTTTGAACTCCGCCGTCTTCGCGAACAGCGCCTCATCGGAAAGGCCCGCGAACTCCTCCGCGTACCCGTTGATCTCGTCGACAATGGCCGAAAGCCGCTTCAGCTCCCGCTCGTTCGAATCTCCGAGAATGCGGCTGATGAATCCAAGTTTGGGCATAACACTCTCAGTGTAGCCGATAGGCCTGTACAGGGATTGGCAATCCGCAAACCGTCACCCCACCGCCCGCGCGAGCGCGGTCACCCCGGCGGCGACCACCACCGCCCCCAGCAATGGCGCCCTGAGCGCGATGCACACCGCGGCCGCCCCCACCCCGAGGACCCGGGCGTCCAGCACCAGCGACTGGCCGTCGCCAACCGTGTTCGTCACCACCAGTGCCCCCAGGAGCGCTGGCGCCACGGCTCCCACCAGCCACCCCGCGCGACCGGGCAGGTCGCGTCCGCCCAGCGCCACCGGCCCCGCCGCCTTCAGCAGCATGGCCGCCGCCCCAACGAGGATCACCGCCATCCACCGGTCGCTCAACGGCGCCACCAGCCCGCGAGGCACGCGACCGAAGCCGCGATGATCGGGATGCCCGGCCGCGCCAGCGGGATGAGCGTCAACGCGATGAGTGCTCCACCGGCCGCCGCCGTCACCGCGGTCCGGCTCCGCAGCTGCGGCGCCAGCAGCGCCAGGAACAGCGCCGGGAACGCCGCATCGAGCCCGAGCTTCTCGGGGTCGCCCAGCGCATCCCCTCCCAACACGCCCAGCGCGGTGCCCGCCACCCACGAGACGTAGATCGCCAGCCCTGCGCCGAGCAGCGCGCCGCGGTCGAAGGTCCCATCCCCCCGGTTCGCCACCGCCCACGATTCATCGATGATCATCTGGCTCTGCAGCAACCGCGCCGCGACCGGGCCACCCAGGGCCGGCGCCACCGAAATCCCGATCGGCACATAGCGCGCCGCCAGCAGGATCGCCGCCGTCACGGCTGCGCCGAGCCCGCCGCCATCGCCCAGCACCGCCACCACCGCGAACTGCGATGCCCCCGTAAACGCGGTCATCGACATGACCAGCGGCGCTACCACCCCGAAGCCGTTTGACCTGGCAAGCACACCGAACGAGATGCCAAACGCGCCCACCGCGATGCAAAGCGGCACCGAGGCCCGCAATCCATACGCGAAGCCGCCGGGCGGTTGTCCCGGGGATGCCCCTGTTCCCTCGCGCGCCATTCCGCCGGAGTGTTCCACAGCCCGGCCGCGCCTGCCACGCCCTACGCCGTGGAGATCACCCGCTCACGGTCGAACCCCCGCGCCGCGATCCGCCACACCAACAGGTCGATCGCCGCGACGAGCCCTGCGAACGCCAGCCACGTGACCACCGTCGCCGGGATCGTTTGTGTCACCACCAGCAGGATCGGCAGCATCCCGGGCAGCAAGACCAGCCCGCTCAGGTGCTCCGCCACACGTACATCCTTCGCCTTTGCCGAAAAGGTCATCCCGATGAGCGTCGAGAAGAGCGCCAGGGCTGGCGTTGTCAGCACGAGCCCAAACGCCCAGGTCCAGTCCAGCGCCGGCTCGCGGACCTCGCTATGCACGGCAGCCGCGACAACTCCCATGTACGCCGCGTAGATCGCAAGTGTCATCCCAATCGTCGGCCCAACGATCGCCAGTACCTTCCCGGCAAGAAACTGCCGGTCGGTCATGGGGAGGGTCAGCAGCGGCTCGAGCGTCCCCTGGTCGCGCTCTCCGACCACGCCATACGCCGCCATCGTCGCTGGCACGATCACCGGCGTCAGAAAGAAGCAGAACATCGCCTGCCCCACCGCCAGGTTCACCCCGCCCGGCGCCCGGTCGATATCGAAGAACACCAGGTTCAGGATGGGCAGCACGAGGAAGGCGATCGGCAGGATGGTCGCGGTCAGCAGGATCATCCGGTGGTGACGGAACTCCCGCCACTCCTTCCGCACCAGGGCCCTCACGGGCGGGGCAACGGAAACACGGCTCATGCGGCCAGCTCCATCTCCGGCCTCGTGCCGCGCGCCATGAGCTCCAGGTATACCCGCTCCAGGTCCCCAGCCTGCCGCACCGATACCACCTTCGCGCCCGCATGTACCAGCCGGGCGACCAGGTCGGGCGTGTCGCGGTCCGCATCGCCCAGCCGGCAACTCACTCCGCCGCGCACCCACTTCACGTCCGAAACGCCCGGCACCGACTCCACCGCCCGGCGTACCGGGGCATCCAGCGCGCCAGCGAGCTCCACCTCCACCACGTTCCCCAGCAACCTCGACCGCAGCTGGCGCGGCGTCCCGACCTCCAGCAGCTCCCCCTCTCGGAGGATCGCCACCCGGTCGCACAGCCGTTCCGCCTCGGCCAGCCGGTGCGTGTTCATCAACACGGTGGCCCCGTCCCGCACCAGGTCGCGAATCATGCCTTCCATCGCGACCGCTGCCGAGGGGTCCAGCCCCG
>JBBIVC010000018.1:0-17286 GCA_037439905.1 Thermoflexus sp. | reverse complement strand
CCATCGAGCAAATGCGTGGCGAAGGAGTGCCGCAGCAGGTGCGGGTGGATATCAACCGGGACGCCGGCCGCGACCGCATGCCGCTTGATGAGTGTCTGCACCGAGCGGGCCGTGAGCCGGCCGCCGAAACGATTCAGGAAGAGCGCCTGTTCGGCTCCGCGCCTCCGTCGAGCGGCGCTCCGTGCCTCGATCAGTGCCGGGCGGCCAGCCTCCAGGTACCGTTCGAGCGCTTGCATCGCCGGCTCGCCGAACAGCACCACCCGCTCCTTCGCACCCTTGCCGTGGATGATGGCCGAACCATCCGCCAGGTTCACCTGTCCCACATCGAGCGACACGAGCTCGGAAATGCGGAGCCCGCCACCATAGAGCAATTCGAGCATGGCCCGGTCGCGCAGCCCCTGTGGCGTCGAGGGGTCTGGGGCGGAGAGGAGCGCATCGAGCAGGGCCGGGTCGAGCACCTTGGGCAGCCGCTTCGGGCGTTTCGGCAGGGCGACCCCGTAGAGGAGGTCGCGCTCGGTGGCGCCCTCGCGGTGCAGGTACTTGTAGAAGCCGTGGACCGTGCTCGTCCGCCGCGTGATCGACGCCGCGACCATGCCCGATTCCTTCAATTCGGTCAGGTACTCCCGGAAGAGTTGCCGGGTCGTCTGCAGCGGCTCCAGTTCGTGCGCGCCGCACCACGCGAGAAAGCTCCCGATATCGTTGCGGTAGTTCCGAATCGTGTACGGCGAACGCCCCCCGACCGCGGCGAGCTCGCGCAGGTAGGCATCGAGGTACGCTTCCGCGGTCTTGTGCGGCGCCGTTGTTGGCATAACGGGAGTATGAACTGTTAAGGGAGAATGGAGAAGCGACAAGGGTGCGGAGAGCGAAGTCCGGCGTCTGCCCGGCCGTCGACGGGCGAGGAGGAATGGCTCCTCGCCACGTGGCCGCTTACCTGCCGTAGAGCGACCGGAAGAGCCGGGCCACTTCCTCCTGTGGTGGCGGGTTCGGTCCCCAGAACGAGACGAAGAAGTACGGCTCACCTTCCACGGTCCAGTATTGTGTGCGCGCTTGTGACCAACCGGAGTCGATGATCACTCCTTCGATACCCGCGTCGAACTGTGCCAGGCGGACGGTTGGGCCGACGGGTTGCCGTCCCTGGGCGATCGTCAGCGGTGTCTCACGCCCTTCCGTGTCGGCGTAGCCAATGACGACGCGGTGGTCGCGTGCGCTCCGGAGTTCGTCGTCGACCCAAACCGCGTCGACATACTCGGGCCGGTAACCGCCCGGCAGGCGCTGGGGGCGGACGAGTTCGTAGCCGACTTCAGCCTCTGCGCGCCGCATGGCCTCACCGAGCGATACCGTCGCCACGACCGCCCCATCCACCCGGAACTCGACCTCAGGGTCGTCACCCTTTCCGGTGAAGGCCCAGAACGCGACCGCCGCAACGGCGAGCGGAGGGGCCAGCCAGAGTGCCAGCCGGCCCCAGGGAGGTCGCCGCCGCATCAGTTGGCAGCGGCCAGCGAGATGGTGGCCTCCGCAGGCAGCCCGGGGTCGGCCAGGCGCGCCGGTGCAACCGTACCGGGCTGCGCGGGAAGGACCCCAAGCCGGAGCGTGAGCGTCGGGTCCGTGGGGACGTCCTTACCGGCGAACACGAGTTCGAACCGTTCGTACTTCTCGCCGAAGCCGCCGCGGAAGGAGTAGACAGGAAGTTCGTTTCCCGGCAGGGCGAGCGAGCTGCCGATGAGTTCCATCGCCTGGAGTTCCTCGACCGAAAAGCCGGCGAAGTGGCCAGTTATCTCGACGCCCGAAGCATCGCGGACGACGCGGTCGATGACAGCGACGCCGGGCCCGAGAGCTGCTTCCAGCCCCCGTGGCTCCCACGCCTCGGCAGCGTACGGCGTGTCGATGCTGATGGGGAGGTCCAGCACGGCGGTCCGCCCGGGCCGCCCGGCGGTCAGCTGGTCTGCTTCCCGCGAAAGGTTGAGTTCGAGCCGCGCCTCGCCGCCAGCGCTCCCCGGGAAGAGCAGGGTGACCCGGTCGACGCCGGTCTCCAGCCCGCGAGCGTCCACTGCACTGCCGTCCGCTAAGACCAGCCGGGGGCGATTCGGCACGCGAATTGGCAGTGTGCGTTCGTCTCCGATGGCGCCGACCCTCAGTTCGATGCGCGTTTCGACGGCAGTGCTGGCGGCCCTGACCACTTCGATGTCGGCGCTTACGGGGGCGGGAGGACGGGAAACCGATGGCGGCGGCGTGCCCGGCTCGCCCCCGGCGCGGACGGTGATCCACGCCACGACCAGCGCTGCGATGGCCACGTTGAGCGCCAGCCAGGAGCGCCAGCGAAGGCTCGATGGTCCGGTCAGGCCCTCGCGAAGTCCAGGAATGGTCGGGGCGCTCAGCCGCTCCATGGCGCTAGAGTATACGCGACAGGGGGGGGTGTCAATACTGTGCGCGGATACTCAGCCGGCGAAGCGGTCGGTGACCGCGCCGATCGCCTAGACCATGCCGGCAAGATCCGTCGCCTGGTCCGATGTGTGCGGGGTCGGTCCCGTCGCAATTGCGCTGGTCGAACAGGACGATGCGGTGGCGCGCGGGGGCGAAGAATCGCCGCGGGCCAGGCGTCCAGACCGAGCCGCCGAGCACGAGTGCCGGCCTGCCCCCGGGTTGCCCCAGGCCTCCTGGTACAACCGGTTGCCATCACCCACGTCGAGCGTGCTGTGAGCGAGCACACCCGGTCCCGGCCAGCGTCACCGCGCGGCCGCGAATCGCTGCGCTATTTCTAGCTCGCCTTGCGGGCCCGGGCCGTTGACGCGTTTGCCTTCCGCTTTGCGAATGCCGCCTTGCCCCGGGCGCTCCGTTCGAGCAGCTTCCTGTTCGCTTCCTCGCGTTCGGGCAGGGGGCGCGCCGGCGCCATCTTGCCGGGTTCCAGGCTGTTGGTGGTGTAGCTGCAGTTCGGGTAATTCCAGCACCCGTAGAAGATGCCCCGCTTCGTCTGCTTCCGTACCAGCTGGCCAGTCTCCGGCTCTTCCGGGCAGGCGACGCCGACAGGCACGCCCGCGCGGAAATCGCAGGTGCCTTTCTCGCGGTTCACACAATCCACGTATTGGCCGTACGGCCCGCTCTTTTGCACCAGCGCTCCGCCATCTTTCGGGCACCGGTACGCGATTTCCTGCGGCGCGGCCGCGTACACCGGCCGGCCGTCGGGGCCCATCGGCAACGAGTTCGTGCACTCGGGATAGCGCGGACAGGCGAAAAACTTCCCGTTCCGTCCCCACTTGATCACCAGGTTCGCCTGGTTGCACACATTGCACCGGATGTCGGTGGTTTCCTGCTGCTTCTCCGCCGCGACCTCCGCGCTGTCCAGGGCCCGCTTGAACTCGGGCCAGAACTCCCGCAGCACCTCGTCGTACTTCCGCTCGCCCTGGGCCACCTCATCGAGCTCTCGCTCCATTTCGCCCGTGAACGGGACATCCACGTACTTCTTCATGTACTGCTCGAGCAGGTCGTGCACGATGAACCCGAGCTCCTGCGGGACCAGCTGCCGCCCCTGTTTCTCAACGTAATCCCGTTTCAGGACGGTCTGGACGATGGTGGCGTAGGTGCTCGGCCGCCCGATCCCCTCCTCCTCGAGCGCTTTCACGAGGGTCGCCTCCGTGTAACGGGGAGGTGGCTCGGTCTGGTGGCGCCTGCCCTCGACGTTGCGCCGTTCGAGGACATCGCCCTCTGCCAGGTCGGGCAGCGAGCTCTGCAGTCCCTCTTCCTCTTCGTCCCCGGGCGAAGGCTCCGCGGCGTCGGCGCCGTACACCTTCAGGTGGCCCTCGAACGTCAGCGCGCTCGAACTGGCCCGGAACGTCGCGTGGGTGGTCGCGCCTTCGCGGGCCTCGATGTCGACGGTCACCGTCGCGTAGCGCGCGTCGCTCATCTGGCTCGCCATGAAGCGCTGCCAGATCAGGGTGTACACCCGCAGCTGGTCGCCACTGAGCGTGCGGCGAAGGCTCTCCGGCGTTGCTGAAGGGTTCGTCGGCCGGATCGCCTCGTGCGCTTCCTGGGCCCCCCGTGAGCGCGTGACATACACGCGTTCCTTCGCCGGGATGTACTCGCTGCCCCAGGTCCGTGCAGCGAAGTCGCGCGCTTGCAGCCGGGCTATCGGCGAGATGTTCAGCGAGTCCGTGCGCATGTAGGTGATGAGGCCCTGTCCGCCGACGCCCTCGTACAGCTCCTGGGCAATGCTCATCGCGCGGGCGGCGCTCATATCCAGCCGGTTCACTGCAGCCTGCTGGAACGTGCTTGTCGTGAATGGCGGCAGCGGGGCGCGCTTCTTTTCGCCACGCGCCACGCGCGCCACGTGGAATCCCGACCTGCGCAGCTTTGCCACGAGCTCGTTGGCGGCCTCCTCCGAGGGGATCGCCGGCCCGGCAGTCGTGAACGGCGGCTTCAGCTTGGCCCCCTTCGGGCTCCCGGCGAACCGGGTCAGCTCCGCCTCAAAGGCGCGGCCCTGCTTCGCCAGCCCCGCGTGGATGGTCCAATACTCCACCGGCCGGAAGTTCTGAATCTCCCGCTCCCGGTTCACGATCAGCCCCAGCGCCACGCTCTGGACGCGCCCCGCGCTCGCGCCGCGGCTCACTTTCTTCTGCACGAACCACGTCAGCGGGAAGCCGATCAGCCGGTCGAGCACCCGCCGCGCCTGCTGGGCGTCCACCAGGTCCATGTCGATCTTGCCCGCCGATTTGCGGTGGTGGTCTGCCGCGCCGTCCACCTGTTCGCCCATCGCCTCCGCGAACGCCGCTTCGATCGCCGGCTTCGTGATCTCGTGGAAGACGACGCGCGTCGCCTTTTCCGCCGGGATGCCCGCCGCCTCCTTGATGTGCCAGGCGATCGCTTCACCCTCGCGGTCGGGGTCGGTAGAGAGGAAGACGCGGTCTGCCGCTTTCGCCGCCGCAGCGATCTCCGCCACTACCTCGGTCTTGTCCACGCCGCGGCGCTTGTCCTTCACTACCACGTACTTCGGGGTGAAGTTCATGGAGTCGATGTCCTCGACGCCGTAGCCATACGGCGGAAGGTCCCGCACGTGGCCCACCGAGGCGATCACCTCGTACTCATCGCCGAGGATGTTCTTCACCGTACGCGCCTTGGTGGGCGATTCGACGATGACCAGGTTCGGGGCGTGCTTGCCCCGGTTCCGCCCGTTCGAGGGCGCGGCCGTCTCCGGCTTCCTCCGGGTGGTCCGGGGCGCCGTCTTCGCCGTGCTCTTGCCCTTTGTTGCTGTCGCTGTAGCCAATCTGAGTCAACCTTTTCGGCGCCGGCCATGCGCGGCGCAGTGTTTCGAGGGTAGTGAGCGATTCTTCGCTCTGTCCAGTGGGGCCCCGGTCGCCCCCGGGGCGCTCAGGCGAGCGCGTAGGTCATGGGCGCGGTCTGCCGCACCCTTCCCTCCAGCTCGAACAGCTGGAGCGAACTGCTAACCCGCGCGACCGGCAGACCCGCTGCCCGGGCCACCTCGTCCACGTGGCGGGGGCCCGCGGAAAGCGCCTGCAACACCGGGTCATCGAACGGGCCGGCGGCCCGGCCTCCGCGCTCCTGTAACGGTTCGGCCGGTACACGGGTTAACGGCAGCTGGGCCGCCGTGGTTAAGAGGTTCAGTTCCTGGCACAGCTGCTCCGGCGTCGCAACCAGCTTCGCTGTGTTCTCGCGGATGAGCTGATTCGTGCCCTGGCTCTGCCGCGAAAAGATGCTCCCGGGCACCGCGAACACGTCGCGGCCCTGCTCGAACGCCCAGTTCGCCGTGTGCAGCGCGCCGCTCCCCTCCCCCGCCTCGATCAACAGCGTGGCCCGCGCCAGCCCCGAGAGGATCCGGTTCCGCCGCGGGAAGTAGTCCCGCCGCGCCGGGATGCCGATGGGGTACTCGCTAACCAGGCACCCCTGCGCAACGATGCGCTCCGCGAGCCCCGCGTTCTCCCGCGGGTATACCTGGTCGATTCCTCCCGCGAGCACCGCCACCGTTGCTGTCCCGTGTTCCAGCGCCACCCGGTGCGCGATGGCATCCACGCCACGGGCCAGGCCGCTGATGATGGCCACCCCCGCCCCGGCGAGGGCTTCGCAGAAGTGCTCTGCGGCCTGCCGGCCGTAAGGAGTCACGTGGCGCGTGCCCACCACGGCCACGGCCTGTTCAAACTGCGGCCCCACCGTCCCCCGGACGAAAATGACCGGCGGGCTCTGCGGTATCTCCCGCAGGTTCACCGGGTAATCCGGGTCCAGCCACGTGAGCGCCCGCGCCTCGTGCTGTTCGAGCAGGCTCAGCTCCCGCTTGCCGTCGAACGCAGCGCGCGCCTTTGCGATCGCCCGCACGTACTGCGGATCGATGCCGGCGCCGCCCAGGGCATCGGCCGGGGCGTTCCACGCGGCCTCGATCGTCCCGAATCGCGCAAGCAGCAGCGCGAAGTTCGTGCTCCCCAGCCCCGCCCGCCGGAGCGCGAGCCAGTATGGCAGCTCGGGATGTTGCGTCACGGCCGGGGATTCTCGCATGTCCGCCCGCTACTGTGGGAGCGCCCCCTCCGCGACCTTCCGCTCGCGCGCCACCCGCAACCGGCGTACCCGCCGGCCCGCCATGCTCAACACGCGCAGCGTGAGCCCGTCCACTTCCACTTCGTCGCCGACCGCCGGCAGCCGGCCCAGCTGGTGGATGAGGAATCCTCCCACGGTGTCGAAATCCTCCGATTCAACCTCGTATCCGAAAAGCTCCTTCAGCACGTCCGTGCTCGTCCCGGCATCGAGCACGACCTCGTCCTCCGAAATCACCTCCATCGGCGGCCGGGCGACGTCGTACTCGTCCTCGATCTCGCCGACGATCTCTTCGAGCAGGTCCTCGATGGTCACCAGGCCGGCTGTCCCGCCGTACTCGTCGACGACGATGGCCATGTGGACCCTTCGCGCCTGCATTTCCGTCAGGAGCTCGTCGAGCCGTTTCGATTCCGGGATGAAGAACGGTTCGCGCAACAGGTCGGTCAACGGCCTGTCTCTACCGCCGTTGCTCATCGCTCGCAGCAGGTCCTTCGCGTACACGATCCCCACGATGTCATCGATGTTCTCGCGGTACACCGGGACACGGCTGAATCCGCGTTCCGTCACGATGCTCGCCACATCGCCGACCGAGTCCTGGATATCGGCCACGGCCATGTCGATCCGCGGGACCATGATCTCCCGCGCGGTCTTGTCCTCGAGCGCGATGATCCCGCGGATCATCCGCCGCTCCTGTTCCTCCACGCCCCCCGCCGCCTCCTCGCGCTCGACGAGCGAGAGGATGTCCGTATCGGCATCCGGCGTAACCGCGCTGATGGAGCGAGCCACCAGTGCCGAGGGTAATCCAAGGATGAAGGCGGGCACCGCGAACACCACCCGCGTGACACGCGCAACCGCCGAAAGGCGCAGCGCCGCGTACTCGGGCGCCCGCGCCACCACCATGCCCACCGTCAGCTGGATGACCGCGACGTACGTGCCGCCGATCATGCCGAATCCAACGGCGCCAACAAACGGCGAATACTCGCGCGCTCCCAGGTACGCGAACAGCGAGAGGATGAGCGTCGCGCACAGGACGCGCGCCGCCGTAATCGCGCCAAGGAACCTCCCGGGCGAGCCAACGCTCGGTGCGATTCGCCGCGCCTGCCGGTTGCCCCGAGCGGCCAGCGCCTGGATACGCACGTCATTCGCCCGCTCGAGCGCTGCCTCGGTGGCCGCGACCGCTCCGAGCACGGGGCCAAGCACCACAACACCCGCGACCGTCGCGACGGCTTCGATGTCCATGGTCAGCACGCTCTCCGGGCGAGCATCGTCATCGCCCCGCCTGCTTTGCGTCTCCTGGGAGGGTCCGCGTTCACTCGGGCCGTTCCTTCCGCTCGAACGGCCTCGCCGGGACGCCAGCCACCGTCTGGCCCGGCTCGACGTCCCGCGTCACCACCGCGCCGCTCGCCGTGTACGCCCCCGCGCCGACGGTCACCGGCGCGATGAGCAGCGTGTCGCACCCGATGAAGGCGTCCTCGCCAATCGTCGTCCGGTGCTTGCGCTTGCCGTCGAAGTTGCTCGTGATCGACCCGGCCGCGATGTTCGCGCGGTCGCCGATATCCGCATCTCCCATGTAGCTGAAGTGGTGCATCTTCACGCCGTTGCCAAACACCGAGTTCTTGACCTCAGCGTAGTTGCCGACCTCGCAGTCATCGCCGATCGAAGCGTTCCCGCGCACATGGGCGAATGGGCCTACCCGGCAACGCGACCCGATGCGTGAATCCTCGACAACTGACGCCCTGATGGCGGTCCCTTCGCCGATCGCCGCGTTCACGAGGATCGTCGAAGGCCCGATGATGGCGCCCGTCTCGATGCTGGTCTCGCCCTGGAGGTGGCATCCCGGGAGGATGGTCACGTCCCGCGAGATGCGCACCGCGGCATCGATGTAGGTCGTCGCCGGGTCGCTCACGGTTACCCCGGCGAGCATGTGCCCCTCCAGGATGCGGGCGCGCATGACGGCCTCGGCTTCCGCCAGTTTCACGCGATCGTCCACCCCGAGCGCCTCCGCGGCTGACGCTGTCACGGTTGCCGCCGGGCGCATTGGGGCCGCCGCGCCAACAAGGTGCGTGAGGTAGTACTCGCCCTTTGCGCTCATCGGCACCTGCGGGAGAGTCCTCCACAGCCAGCTCGCATTAAAGATGTACTGCCCGGCATTGATCTCGGCCGGTCCCTCGGGCCCATCGTAGTCCGCCGCCTCTACCACGGCCCTGGCCGCGCCGTTCGCATCGCGGACCACCCGTCCCAGGCGCCCGGGGTCTTCCACCTGGCACGTGACGAACGCCATGACATTCGAGCCGTCCATCGCTTCATCCAGTTCGTGCAGGAGACCGGGAGTGATCAGTGGACAGTCGCCATTGAGCACCATCACCCGGTCGCACCCGCTGAGCGCGGGTTCGCAGCGCCGGACGGCGTCGGCCGTACCCAGCAACTCGGTCTGTTCCACGAAGGAGATGTCCGGAGCCGCAAGCGCCGCCCGCACGCGCTCCGCTTCGTGGCCGACCACCACAACGATCCGCGCCGGTTCGAGATCCCGCGATGCGTTGATGACATGCCGGCCCATCGGCAGGCCGCAGACCGGGTGGAGCACCTTCGGGAGCGCCGATTGCATCCGGGTCCCAAGGCCCGCGGCGAGCACCACGACACCGAGGCGGCTCATCTCGCCGCTCCTTCCGCGCACCGCCATCGGCGGCCAGGGCGGGAACCGGGGGACGTACTGGGAGGCTCTGATTCCTTACGCATAGCGGACGCAACATCGGCGTCCACCGGCATCGTAGAAAGCGCGGAAAAAGGCTGTCAAGCAAATTCCGCGCCCCGCCCTCACCGTCGCCCCAACCCTCGACACTCCGGCGCGGCGCCCCCTAGGATTCCACGACGACCATGTCTCAACCACCCCGCACATCCGACGAGATTCGCGAAGCTTTCCTCTCCTTCTTCAAGGAGCGGGGCCATGTCCACCTTCCCCCGTGGCCCCTGGTCCCCATCGGCGACCCGACTTCCATGTTCACCAGCGCAGGAATGCAGCAGTTCAAGCCCATCTTCATGGGCGAACAGCCGGCCCCGGCCCCCCGCGCGGTAACCATCCAGCGCTGCTTCCGCACCACCGACATCGAAGAAGTCGGGGACATGCACCACTGCACCGCCTTCGAGATGATGGGCAACTTCAGCTTCGGCGACTATTTCAAGCGCGAGGCCGTCGAAATGGCGTGGGAGCTGATGACCCGTGTCTACCAGCTCGACCCCGAGCGCCTGCACGTCACCATCTACCTGGACGACGACGAGACCTATGGCTACTGGCGTGGCGTTGGCGTGGCCGATGACCACATCCACCGCCGCGACGAAGACCTGAACTACTGGTTCAGCTTCCCCAGGGACACGCCCGGCGCGAGCGGCCCTTGCGGCCCCGATAGCGAGATCTATTTCGATATGCACCCCGAAGAGGGCATCGCCGGCGCACAGCTCCATACCGGTCCCGATGGGAAGCCGGCTGGCGTCGGCTACAGCGACCGCTTCATCGAGATCTGGAACCTGGTCTTCATGCAGCTCTACCAGCACCCCGATGGGCGCCGCGAGCCCCTCCCCGCGCAGAACATCGACACCGGCAGCGGCGTTGAGCGCGTTGCCATGGCGCTGCAGCTCAAGCCCTCGGTGTTCGAGACCGACGTGTTCCTTCCCATCCTCGCCGAGGCCGCCGCGGTTGTCGGCGTCGATTACCTCGGGGGCGCCGCCACCGAGGAGCAGGGCTACGCCATCCGCGCCATGTCCGAGCATTGCCGGGCCGCGACACTCCTGGTCGGCGACGGCGTGGTGCCCAGCAACGAGGGCCGCGGCTACGTCCTTCGCCGCGTCGTTCGCCGGGCCATCTACTTCGCGCGCAAGGTTGGCGTGCGCGAGCCGTTTACCGCCCGGCTCGCGGAGGCTGCCATCCAGAAGATGGGCGGCGCCTATCCCCACCTGGTCGAGAACCGCGACTTCATCAAGCGCGCCCTCGCGGCCGAGGAGGAGCGCTTCACCCGCACGCTCGCGGCCGGCTCCGTCCGCCTCGAGGCACTCCTGGAGCGGCTCGCCCAGGGTGGCGCCGAGGCCGTCCCGGGCGAAGAGGCCTTCACCCTCTACGACACCTATGGCATGCCCCTCGAACTCACCCGCGAAATCGCCGCCGTCGAGGGGTTCGGGCTCGATGAGAAGGGCTTCGAGGCCGCCATGGAAGCCCAGCGCCGGCGCGCCCGCCAGCAGGGCAAGTTCCTCAAGGGCGAGGTCTCTCCCGTCATTCAATCCCTGGGCGAAGACCACAGCGACTTCGTCGGGTACACCCACGTCGAGGCCGACGCGGCGGTCGCCGCCATCCTCAAGGGCGGCGCTCTCGCCGAAATCGCGACCGAAGGCGAAGCCTGCGAGCTTGTCCTTACCACCACCCCCTTCTATCCCGAGGGCGGCGGCCAGGTTGGCGACCACGGGAACATTCGCACCCCCTCCGGCGTCTTCATTGTTGAAGACACGCAGGCTGCCGGCGGCGCAATCGTCCACCGCGGCCGTGTCGCCGAGGGGGCAATCCGCGTGGCCGAAAGCGCCCAGGCAACCGTCGATCTCCAGTGGCGCTCAGGGGCTGCCCGCAATCACACCGGCACCCACCTGCTCCACGCCGCCCTGCGCTCCATCCTTGGCACCCACGTGCGGCAACAGGGCTCGCTGGTGACCCCCGACCGGCTTCGCTTCGACTTCACCCACCTCGAACAGACGCCGCGTTCCGCGCTCATCGAGGTGCAGCAGCTCGCCAACGAGAAGATCCGCCACGACCTGGAAGTCCGCTGGCGGACCACCGGCTACCGCCAGGCGGTCGAATCCGGCGCGCTCGCCTTCTTCGGCGATAAGTACGGCGCGGAAGTCCGCGTGGTCGAAATCAAGGACGACGGCGATACGTTCAGCGCTGAGCTCTGCGGCGGCACCCACGTGCACCATACCGGAGAGATCGGCTTCGTCCACATCATCCGCGAGTCCGCTGTCGCCGCCGGCACCCGCCGCCTGGAGGCGGTCTCGGGCCGGGCCGCCGAGGCCTACCTGCTCGAACAGCAGGAACGCATCCTCCGCCTCGCCGAGCGGCTCGGCACCGGCCCCGCCGAGATCGAGGAACGCCTCGATGCCATGCAGGCCGAGCTCGAACGCCTCCGCAAACAGAGCGACCAGCTCCAGCGCATCCAGGGCGCCTCGGTGGCAGAAGGCCTCATCGAAGGCGCCCAGAAAGTCGGCGATGCCTTCCTTGTCGCCGCCCGCATCGATGCCGCCAATGCGGATGTCCTCCGTGACATCGCCGACAAAGTGCGGGCCCGGCTCAGGCCGGCGCTCGTAATCCTGGCCGCCAACGTTGATGGCCGCCCCGCCTTCCTCTGCGCAGCGACTCCCGAGCTGGTCGAGCGTGGCGTCCACGCCGGGAACCTGATCCGCGATGTCGCCAGGGTCGCCGGGGGTGGCGGCGGAGGGCGGCCCGACCTCGCCCAGGCCGGGGCGAAGGACGCTTCGAAAATCGATGCGGCGCTCGCCGAAGGGCGCCGCCTTGGAATGGCGGCGCTGACAGGCTAGCCGCCGCGGAAAGCGAGGTGGACGGGTGGCGCAGCAGGACTTCGACCCCGCCGGCGATGCCGGCAACGAGGCCGCCCGCCGCCCCGCCGAGAGCCTCGCGAGCGTCGTCCTGGTCGAGCGTTCCGAGGACATCGCCGCCATTTGTGGCCGCCTCGACCTGGCCCCCACCTGGGCAGTGGTCATTCACGCGCCCGATGGCAACCGCCAGCTTTCCACCGAGCTTGGCATGCGCCGCCTCGTCCGCCACGCCGAAGAGGGCGGCAAGGTCATCGCCATCGCAACGCGCTCCTCGTCCCTCGCGTCGCGCGCCAGGCAGGCCGGCATACCGGTCTCGCGCCGCCCCGATACCGTTCGCTGGGATGCGGGCGGCCGCTATGTCCTCCGCCTCGGCCCCCTGAGCATGGCCGCCCCCGCCGTTGGGCGGTACGTACAGGTGGCCTTTATCGCAGCGATCGGGCTCCTGGCGGTGGCGCTCGCCCTCACCATGGCGCCATCCGCCACCGTTATCGCCTACCCCCCGGGCGAAACGCTGAGCCAGGTCATCACCATCTCGGCCTCCGAGGACTACGCCACCGTCAATCTCGGAACCCTGGAGGTACCTGCTGCCCGCGTCTCCGGCGAACAGGTCATTACGCTCGCGCAGGCCCCCACAGGCGCCGTCGATGTCGGAGTCGAACCGGCCAGGGTCGCGCTGGTTATCTCCAACCCGACCGCCGCCGATGTTGTGGTCGCCGCCGGGACCGTCCTGCTTGGCGGGCCCACGTTCTTCCCGTTCGAGCTTGATGCGACCGTCACCGTGCCGCGCCAGGGCAACGTCTCCGCCACGGCCACCGCCGCGCGACCGGGCACCGAGGGCAACCTCCCCGCCGGGACGATCGGCGGCTGGCTCGACGAGAAGTTCCGCTTCCTCACCGTGACGAACCCGGAACCTGCAACAGGCGGCGTGAGCGAGCCCAGGCCCGCCGTCGGCCCGCAGGACGTGGTCAATCTCCAGCAGCTCGCGAAGGCGCTCGAAAGCTCGGATGCGGTCAAACGCGGGCTGGTCGAGGCCCGGCCGCACGACGCGGTCTTCCTCCGGACCGCCGAAACGTCCGTCAAGTACGGCCTTCCCGAACCCCCCGTTGGCACGCCCGCTGACCTTGTCATCCTTCGGGTGACTGTCCACGTCAGCGCGCTCGCCGTCCTCGCCGAAACACTCGACCAGGTCGCGCGTGAAGTCCTCCGGGCCGATGCCGGCGACGGCACCCTCCTGCCCGGGACCGTAACGGCGACTGAGACGGGAGCCCGCCAGCTCGACGCGGAGACAGGCGTCATCCGAACCGAAATCCGCATCCAGGGCGAGTTTGCCCGTGGCGTCACCGCCGCCGCCATCCGCCAGGCGGTGCAAGGCAAGTCTCCAGAACAGGCGCGGTCGACGCTCTCAGACCGGTATGGTATTCAGGATGCAGAGGTGAAGCTCACGCCCGGCTGGCCCCCTGGGTGCCCCGCTTCGGGTTCCGGCTCGATGTCGAACTCCGCAGCCGCTCCAGCGATGATGCCGCCTCGCACACGAATGACGCATCCACAACCAGCAGCGCCAGCGCGCCGGCGAATTCTCGCCCTTGATCCCGGGGGCGCGCGCATTGGCGTGGCCATTTCCGATGACCTGGGCATCATGGCCCACCCGCGGCCAGCCATCGTCGAGAAAGGCCGCGCCGCCTCCATCCGCCGCGTGGCCGAGATCGTCGAAGCCGAAGGCATCGCGGAGGTGGTTGTCGGGCTTCCGCTCACCCTCGAGGGCGCGCGCGGCCCACAGGCGGGGGAGGTCGGCAGGTTCGTGGCCGCGCTCCGCGAGGCGCTTCCCGTGCCCGTCATCGAGGCCGACGAGCGCCTTTCCTCTGCCCACGCGGAGCGTCTGCTGCCGGGCGCCAAACGGAAGCGCGACGGATCCCTCGACTCCGCCGCTGCCGCCGTCCTCCTCCAAACGGTGCTCGACCGTCGCCGCGGGGGCCGCCGGTGAATCGTGCCTGGCCCACCCCCTTCGCGCTGGCGGGAGCGGTATTCGCCCTCCTGGCGATCCTGCTGGCCAGCTACTGCATCGCCCGAACCCCCGGCGAGGTTCTCCAGGGGTTCCCTTCAGCCGCTCCGGTCAGCAGCGAGCGGACCAGGGTGGCATTCACCCTCGAAGAAGGGCAGTCCGCCGGCGACGTGGGCAAGAAACTGGAAGAGCTCGGGGTCATCCGGTCCGCGCGCCAGTTCGAGCTCCTGGCGAGCCTCATGGGCATCCATCGCAGGCTCAGTGCGGGCGACTTCCTCCTCCTCACCAACTCGTCGACCCTGTCGATCCTCAATCAGCTCACGGTGCAGGACCTCGTCCCCGTCCTGAAGGTCACCTTCCCTGAGGGCATCCGCTTCGAAGAGATGGCGGTCCGCGCCGAGGAAGCCGGGTTTGGCCCACGGGAGGAATTCATCGCAGCCGTCGCCCGCGCCAGGCTCCCGGCAGGACTTGCCGAGACGCTGCCCGAGGGCGCGAGCCTCCAGGGCTACCTCTTCCCCGATACCTACATCCTCCCGGCCGGTTCCACCATGGATGACCTGGTGGCCCTCATGATCGAAACGATGGACGAACGCTTCACCCCCGCCCTTCGTGCCGCAGCCCTGGCCAACGGCCTGAACCCCCACCAGGCCCTCACCCTCGCCTCCGTTGTGGAACGCGAAGCGGTCATCCCCGAGGAGCGCCCGCTCATCGCCGGCGTGTTCTACAACCGGCTGGCGGAGAACGACCGCCTCGGCGCCGACCCCACCGTCCAGTACGCGGTCGCGCTCGACCCGAAGTCCGTCGCGGAGTTCGGCTGGTGGAAGAAAGAGCTCACCATCCTCGACCTCGAAAACCCATCGCCCTATAACACCCGTCTCTTCCCGGGCCTGCCGCCCGGCCCGATCACCAACCCGGGGCTTGCCTCGATCGAGGCTGTCGCCAATCCCGCGAAGACTGACTATTACTACTTTGTCGCCGATGCGGTGAAGGGCGATGGCTCGCACGTCTTCGCCGTCACTTTCGCCGAGCACGAGCGCAACATCGCCACGGTGGGCGGGCGATGAGCCGGCGCGCCGGGATCATCGGCCACCCGGTGGCCCACTCGTTGTCGCCCGCCTTCCAGTCGGCGGCCTTCGCCCACTGCGGGCTCGACGCCGTGTACGAACGTTGGGACACGCCGCCCGGAGCGCTGGCCGCCCGCATCCAGTCCCTCCGTGCCCCGGACATGCTCGGCGCGAATGTGACCATCCCATACAAGGAGGCCGTGCTCCCGCTTCTCGATGAGCTCGGCGGCCAGAGCGCCCGGATGGGCGCGGTCAACACCATCGTGAACCGCGAGGGGCGCCTCTTTGGCTTCAACACCGATGGTACCGGGTTCGTCGCCGCCCTCAGGCACGAGGCGGGCTTCGACCCGGCGGGCAGGAAGCTGCTCCTCCTGGGAGCCGGGGGCGCCGCCCGGGGCATCGCCTTCGCGCTGGTCGAGGCCAACGCCGCCGCCGTCGCCATCACCAATCGAACCCCCGAGCGCGCGCGGCGGCTCGCGCGCGAAGTGGGCGGCGCCACCGGGATCGTGACCGCTGTCGATCCCGGCGAGCCGCCCTCCGGCTACGATTGCATCGTGAACTGCACGTCCGTGGGCATGCACGGCGGTCCCGACCCGCTCGCGTTGCCGTGCAGCCTCGAAGCGGCAGGCCCCGGCACCCTGGTCGTCGATATCGTCTACGCGCCCGAGCAGACGCCATTCCTCGTCGAGGCGGCACGGCGCGGGCTACCTGTGCTCGGCGGCCTGCCAATGCTCATCTACCAGGGCGCTCTTGCGTTCGAACTCTGGACCGGCGTCCGCGCGCCGATCGATGTGATGTTCGCCGCTGCCCGGAACGAGCTCGCCCGGCGCGCTGGAGGCCCAACGTGATTTTGCTCGGCATGATCATCGTGCTCTCCATCTTCCTGGTGGTCGGCTGGGCCGTCTCCACGGAGATGTTCCAGCAGCGCGCCTGGCGGAAGCGTGTCGAATCGGGGGATGTCGATATCGTCGCCGCGCTCCTCGAAGAGGCGCTTTCCACCTGGCGGCGTGGCCGTCCGCCCAGGGGCACGCCCGCAAGCCTCTGGGCCGGTGTGCAGGAGGCCCAGCTCATCGCCGTCGAAACCCATGGCGCCACGCTCTCCAGCTCCGCCGGCGCGGAGTTCCGGACCGAGGGCGGCCAGCGTGTCCAGGTGGCGTCCGCGCTCGATGCCGGGATGGCCCTCGCTTCGAAGCTGCTCGACATGATCCTGTACGATGTGCCCAACCTTCGCCTGGGCTACGCGCGTGTCGATATCTACTCGACATTCCCGGGAGAGGATGGAGCCCCCATCCAGCGGCCCATCATCTCCGTCACCGCCGACCGCGCCACGGCCGACGGCCTTGATTGGGAGGCCTTGACCCCGGAGGAAGTGCTCCGGCGCTTCGGCGCCATCTTCGAACGGGGAGCGTCCGGGCAACCGGCGCCGATCGATCTCCCGCCCATCGAAGGCGCGCCTCCGCGCCCAACCGAGGAGGCAGCAGCAGAATTCGCCCGCCGCCAGCAGCGCGGCAAGGAGTAGCAATGGGCCAGTTCCGCTTCCTGACCGCCGGCGAAAGCCACGGCAAGGGACTCACCATGGTCATCGAGGGCGTGCCCGCGGGACTCCGCCTCTCCGAGGCCGATATCGCGCCTGACCTGGCAAGGCGGCAGGGTGGCTACGGCCGCGGCGGCCGCATGAAGATCGAAAAGGACTACGCCGAAATCACCTCCGGCGTCCGCCATGGGCTCACCCTCGGCACCCCGATCGCCCTCTGGGTGCAGAACCGCGACTGGGTGAACTGGACCGAGAAAATGGCCATCGAGCCGGTCGAAACGGAGATCGAACGGGTCACACGAATGCGTCCCGGGCACGCCGACCTTCCCGGCGCCATCAAGTACGGCTTCGACGACGTCCGCAACGTGCTCGAGCGCGCCAGCGCGCGCGAGACTGCCGCACGGGTGGCCGTCGGCGCCGTCGCCAGGCGCTTCCTCGCGGAGTTTGGCGTCACACTCCGCAGCCATACCCTCAGCATCGGCGGCGTCCGCGCCAACGTGCCCGCAGAGGTCGACTGGGCAGCCGTCGAGGCTGACCCGGTCCGCTGCTCCGACCCGGCCGCCGGCGAG
>JBBIVC010000017.1:4724-17374 GCA_037439905.1 Thermoflexus sp. | reverse complement strand
AAACGCCCGGCGCCCGGCGCTACTGCAGAGGAAAGACGGCGAACAGGCCGAGGTGGTCGCTGGCGTAGAGTTCCCGGCCGTCCGGCTGTTTGGAGGGCTTGTCTCCAATCGTGCCGATCTCAGTGGGGTCCCAGCCGGCGTCGAGCAGGAAGTCGGTCCGGAGCGCGAGCGGCTTCTGCTCGCCAATCACCGAGGCGCGGCAGCAGGTGGGGATGGCGGCCTCGGCGAACGCGTCATCGAAGCCGGCATCTCGGAGTGTGGCGTAGGCCGGTGATTCCGGCCCGGTGCCGAGATCGCCCATGAGCACCGCGGGGCCGGTCCCGCGGCTCGATCGGATAAACCCGGCGATCGATTGGGCCTGGCGGGTCTTGACGCTCTCATCGCCGCCGGTGAGGTGGGTGATGTAGATGTCGGCCTCGCCTGCCTCCCCGGGGATGCGGACCTTCAGGTGGAATGCAACCCGGCCCTCTGTCTCGGAGGTTCGGGGGTTGATCCAGTGCGAATCGATCCCACCGATGACGGGGAAGCGGTCGCTCCGGACGAGGACGAGTTCGCCCTCTTCGAACCCGATCTGCCTGGCGATGGCGTCGTTCTGGTCGCGGGTCTGCGTGGGGAACCAGGGGTTGGCGCGCAGCCAGAACGGTTCCATCTTCAACGCGGTGGCGAGTTTTTCGCGGGCATCGCCATGGGCCGCCGTGTTGGTCGCCTCGTTGAATCCGACGATGTCGGGCTTGAACGCTTTGAGCTCCTCGATGACGAGATTCAGGCGCGCCTCGAAGGTATCGGCCGCCACGGTGTTGGTGGCATCGGTCCCCACGGGGCTCATCAGGTTGATGAAGGCGACGCGGAGCTCGGCCGGCTCCGGGGTTGCGACCGGAGTTACCACGAAGGGCGAAGGCGAGGCGGAGGGCGTGGGTTGGGGAACGAAGACGTCGCCGTCATCCTCGCCCTGGGCGCCACACCCGGCGGTCGCGAGCGCGGCGCCCAGGGCCAGGGCCGCGACCGAGGAGACAAGAGCACGGCGGGCTGCTCGAGGCCTCAGCATTGACATGCAGCCCTGCTCGCTGGTTCACTGGCCGGTAACGGCGATGACGGAGCCGAGTAGCGCGCCAGCGCCCGCCCAGCGAGCCCCGGACGGTGGAAGGGGGCACGGGCCGCCCGCGCGAACATCCCTCCCGAGCCTCCGGCCGAACGGGGCGGACAGCCCCCAGTAGACCCGGACGGCAGCCCTCCGTTACCAGGGGCAGGGGCGTGCTGGCGCTCCACGAGTGCCCTTCCTGGGAAGGGAAGAGGGGTGGTACCGCGGGCGTACGCGCTCGTCCCCGGCAGAGGGGCGCGCGCGTTTTTTTGTGCGCCGGTCTCGCTGCGTTTGTCCATCCGCCAAAGGGTACGACACGCGGCCCCACGAAGGCCGTAAACGTCCCGCCATATCCGAAAAAGGGTTCCCACATGTTCAGGCCGGTCGACCCACGCGTCAGCTTCCCGCGGATGGAAGAAGAGATCCTGTCGTTCTGGCAGCGGAACGCCATCTTCCGCCGCAGCATCGAGGAGCGGCCGGAAGACCGGCTCTTCATCTTCTACGAAGGCCCGCC
Organism: Thermoflexus sp.; assembly: GCA_037439905.1. Taxonomy (GTDB): domain Bacteria; phylum Chloroflexota; class Dehalococcoidia; order Tepidiformales; family Tepidiformaceae; genus Amarobacter. The sequence continues at coordinate 15,782 of JBBIVC010000017.1, read as the reverse complement.
GACCGCGAACGCGCGGCCCGGCATCCACCACGTGCTTTCGCGCGTCTTCAAGGACCTGGTGCCGCGGTACAAGACGATGCGCGGCTACCGCGTGCCGCGGAAGGGGGGGTGGGATACCCACGGGCTGCCTGTCGAGCTTGAGATTGAGAAGGAACTCGGGCTGAAATCCAAGCCAGAGATCGAGGAGTACGGGATCGCCGCCTTCAACGAGAAGTGCAAGGAGTCGGTCTCGCGCTACGTGGAGGAGTGGACCCGGCTGAGCGAGCGGATCGCGTTCTGGGCCGACTACGACCACCCGTACGTCACGTACGACAACGGTTACATCGAGACGTGCTGGTGGATCCTGAAGCGGCTGTGGGACCACGGGCTGGTGTACCAGGACTACCGCAGCACGCCGCACTGCCCCCGCTGCGGCACCAGCCTGAGCGACCACGAGGTCTCCCTCGGCTACCAGGACGATACGCCCGACCCGAGCGTGTTCGTGAAGTTCCGCGTGAGCGATGAAGCGCTCTTCAAGCGCGGGCACCCCCGGCGGATGCCGTTCAACAACCGCATGGCGATCGTTGCCTGGACGACGACGCCCTGGACGCTCCCGGGCAATGTCGCGCTGGCGGTGAAGGAGGACGCCGAGTACGGCATCTACGACCGCGACGGCGAGCTCCTGGTGGTCGCCAGGGCGCTGGCCGGGAAGGTCTTCGGCGAGGAGGCGAACCCGGTGATGACCATCCCGGGGACGTTCCTGGTGGGCCTGGAGTATGAACCGCTCTACCGGCCCGAGGACCTTGGCCACCCGGTGATGCGCTTCGCGCCGGATGGCCGCCTTCGCAAGCTGGAGCCAGGCGAATCGACGGCAGGGCTTCGCCGTGTGATTGCTGCGGACTACGTCTCGCTCGAAGACGGCTCGGGCATTGTGCACATCGCTCCGGCGTTCGGTGGCGAGGACTTCCAGGAAGGCAAGGAGTACGGGCTCCTTTTCGCCCAGCCGCTCGACCTGCGCGGCATCATGGCGGACGGGCTGCCCGGGGCCGGGAAGTTCGCCAAGCAGGCGGACCGCGATATCGAGCGGGACCTGGAAGAACGCGGGCTGATGCTCAAGAAGGGGACCATCAAGCACACGTACCCCTTCTGCTGGCGATGCGGCACGCCGCTGCTGTACTACGCGAAGCCGAGCTGGTACATCCGCACCACGCGCCAGAAGGAGGCCCTGCTCGAGGGCAACAGCCGCATCAACTGGTACCCGGAGCACATCAAGACCGGGCGCTTCGGGAACTGGCTCGAGAACAACATCGATTGGGCGTTCAGCCGCGAGCGGTACTGGGGCACGCCACTGCCGTTCTGGAAGTGTGATGCGTGCGGCGAGACGATGTGCTGTGGTTCAAAGGCGGAGATCGTCGAGCACGCCATCGACCGGGCGAAGGCCGAGGCCCTGGACGACTTCCACCGGCCGTACATCGACGACATTCTGCTTCGCTGCGAGAAGTGCGGGGGCAACGCCCGGCGGGTGCCGGAGGTCGCCGATGCCTGGTTCGATAGCGGCGCCATGCCCTATGCCCAGTGGCACTACCCCTTCGAGAACGAGGACGAGTTCCTGCGGCACTTCCCGGCCGACTTCATCTGCGAGGCGATCGACCAGACCCGCGGCTGGTTCTACACGCTCCACGCCGAGGCGACGCTGTTGAAGGCGACGGAGGCGGTGCCGGACGGCATCGCCTACAAGAACGTGATCTGCCTTGGCCACATCAACGACGAGAAGGGCAACAAGATGTCCAAGAGCCGCGGCAACACGGTGGAGCCGTGGACAGTCATCGATGCCCATGGGGCGGATGCCACCCGCTGGTATATGTACGCCGCGAGCCCGGCCGGCTCGTCGCGCCGCTTTAGCGCCGGGCTCGTGGAGGAAGGGCTGCGGCGCTTCCTCCTGACCCTGTGGAATACGTACTCGTTCTTCGTGAGCTACGCCAACATCGACGGTTACCGGCCCACGCCCGGTGGCCCGAAGCCGGCCGCGGAGATCGACCGCTGGCTCTTGAGCGAGCTCAACGCGCTCGTAGTGAAGGTGACGGACGAGCTGGAAGCGTATGACCCGACCGACGCTGCCCGGGCGATTGAGGCGTTCGTCGACGACCTTTCGAACTGGTACGTCCGGCGCAGCCGCCGGCGCTTCTGGCGTGGGGCCACGGAGGGAGATGCGGACAAGCAGGGCGCATACGACACGCTGTACACCGCCCTGACGACCGTTACGAAGCTCATCGCGCCATTCACGCCGTTCGTCGCGGAGGAGCTGTGGCAGAACCTGGTCCGGCCGGTCGATGACAGCGCGCCGATCAGCGTGCACCTGGCGAACTGGCCGGAGGCGGACACCTCGCTGATCGACGAGTCGCTGAACGCCGAGACCCAGCTCGTGAAGCGGGTGTGCTCGCTCGGACGGGCGGCACGGGCGAAGGCGCAGATCAAGGTGCGCCAGCCGGTAGCCAGGGTGCTGGTGAAGCCGCGCACCGCCGAGGAAGCCGCCTCGCTCCGGAGGAACGCGAACCTCGTCCTGGAGGAGCTCAACGCGAAGGCGCTGGAGCTGCTCGATGACGAGACGGCCGTGGTCAGCTACGACGTGAAGCCGAACCTCCCGGTGCTGGGCAAGAAGTACGGCGCGGACGTGGCGGCGATTCGCGCCGGGCTTGCTTCGATGGCGCCGGCCCAGGTCGCGGAGGCGGTCCGGCGGGGCCGGACGGTCACGGTCGCCGGTAAGGAGCTGGAGCCCGAGGATATCCTCCTCCAGGCACAGGACGCCGAGGGGTTCGCGGCCGCCCAGGAGGCGGGCTACACGGTGGCCGTCTCCACCGTCATCACGCCAGAGCTGGCGGACGAGGGCCTGGCGCGCGAGATCGTCCGGCGCATCCAGGACATGCGGCGCGAGGCTGGCTTCGACCTGGCCGACCGGATAACGACCTGGGTCGCGGGCGATGGCGATGTGGCGCGGGTGCTCGACGTCCAGGGCGACTACATTCGCGCGGAGACGCTCAGTACGGAGCTCGTGTCCGGGGAGCCCCCGGCCGATGCCCACCGGGCCGAACACGACCTGGAAGGCACGAAGGTCACCATCGGTGTCCGCCGCGTGACGTAGGCAGCCCGAAACCCCGGGCGGCGCAGGGGCCGCGGGCCGTGGCGCCTCGCCTGCCGACCGCGAGACCGCGCGCCCGCGAGCTTCTAGACTTCCCCCATGACGGGCGGCCGCATCGCGCTCCTTGGCGGGACGTTTGACCCGCCCCATATCGGGCACCTGGTGCTGGGTGAGTGTGTGCGCTCGCAATTCGATTGCGAGCGGGTGCTATTCGTCCCCGCGGGCGACCCCTACCGGAAGACGGGCACGGACACGGAGGAGAACCGGCGGGCGGGTGTTGCATCCCCGAGGGCGGTGACCCCGGGAGCGGTGCGCCTCGACATGGTGCGCCTGGCGATTGCGGGCAACCCGCACTTCGCGGCGGACGGACGGGAAGTGGGCCGGGCGGGTCCCTCATACACCATCGACACGCTGCGGGAGCTGCGGGCGGAAGGCTGCGAGGACCTGGTGCTGGTGCTGGGCAGCGATGCGCTGGCGGACCTGCCGAACTGGCGCGAGCCGGGCGAGATCAAGCGCCTGGCGCGGATTGCCGTGGCGGAGAAGGAGCGGGGGGCGGCGATCGGCCCCTTCGAGCGGGTGGACATGCCCCTGCTGGGCATTTCGTCGACGGGAATCCGGGCGCGGGTCGCCGCGGGCAAGCCCATCCGCTACCTGGTGCCGGAGGCAGTGCGGGAGTACATCGAGCGCGAGGGGCTGTATCGGGCCAGGTGAGCGGGAGGGCGGCAGCGGCTCCCTATACTCAGGGAAACGCTGTTGGAGCTGATACGTGACGGGCTCTTCGCACCCCTATCTCACGCCTGAAGAGGTGAGGCATACCATTGACCGGCTTGGACCTGCCGGGTCGCACCTCGTCCACCCGCAGGAGATCATCCTCGGTCTGCGCCAGGAGCGGAGCAGGGTCCGCCGCTTCAACGGGTGGCTCGCGGACCATATCGTCGGGCTGGCGGGCACGATGGCGTTCTTCTATCTGCTCTGCGTGGTGATGGCCGGGTGGGCGTTCTGGCAGTCGTACCTCGCGGGGAACGACGGGTTCGATCCGTTTCCCTACGCGTTCCTGTTCTTCATTCTTGGCGGCATCATGCAGTCGTTGTTCGTGCCGACGATGCTCACCGCATCGAACCGCGCGGCGGAGCGGGACCGGCTGAAGGATGAAGCAGATCACCGGGCATGGAAGCACCTCTACGAGGTGAACGACGAGCAGCTGGCGATCCTCCGACGACTGGCCGCCGCGGCAGACGGGCGGGACCGCACGTGAGCGGCGTGTACACTCGGCGCCATGGCAGGGAAGGCGAACGCGGAGGGCGAGCACCGGGGCCGCCGCCGTATTCCTGGCGATGACCTGCTCGACGAGCTCACCGAGCAGCTGGAACGCACGCGGCAGCTGCTCACGCAGAGCCCCGAGGCCGCGGCGACAGCCGCGCTCGAGCGGATCGCGGGGGAAGGCGAAGACGAGGCCCGGATCGCGCGGGACCTGGCGGCGGCTGGCCCGCTGGCGGCGCCGGACCGGTTCCTTGAGGCCCACCGGCTGGTAATTCGCGCGCTCGAGGTGCTCGACCGCGAGGGCGCACGCAACGTGCGGGTATCGCGCTGGTTTGGTCCGCTGCGCCCGCTGGCGGAGTGGGGCGCGGAGTTCGTGGCCACCTACATCGTGAAGTCGTATGCGCAGGACGTGATCGGGTCGCTGGGGAGGCTGTACACGCGGCGGGAAGCGCAATCGCTCCCGGGGACACCCGAACGGAGTGCGCTGGCGCGGGCGCGGGTCGAGGCCGGCCGCCTGGCGCCGGGATTCAGCGGGGGCGGGCCTGGCGCCCCTATCCTGGTTGCCGGCGGCGCGGTCGTGCCCCTGGCCGCATCGGTTGGCCAGTACCTGGGCGCGATCGATTTCCTTTCGCGGCCGGTCATCGCCGCGGGGTTCGGGCTCCTGTTCCTCCTGTTCCTCTTCCTCTCGTCGGTGCTGCTGAGCGGAGCCGGCCTTGCCCACCGGAGGGCACGCCTGATCATGAGCCAGCCGCTGAGGGCGTTATGGGACGTGGTGGGACACGCGGGAGAGCCCCCTCGCGACAACTCGCGAATGTTCGCGACAGTGGCGATCATGCTGACCGGTCTCGTATGGGTGGTGATCCCGGTCGCGGGCGTGGTGCTCTACGTGTTGAGCTGAGGAACGCGATAGGTCATGGCCAGGCGGGCCAGCGCGCGCACGTCCTTGATCCGATCTTTCGGCCGGAACGTTTCGCGGACCGAATGGAGGTTGCGCTCGCTTCCGCCCCAGGGGAAGGCGACGGCGGGGATTCCGAGGCCGATGGGGATGTTCGCGTCGGTCGATGCGGGGCCGGTCCGGACGACGAGACCTTCCGCCTCGATAGCCGACCGGGCGGCCACAACCAGGGGGTCGTCCCAGGGTGTTGTGCCCCCGGGCCGGTGGCCGAGAAGGTCACAGCAGAAGGACGAGTCACCATCGGCGGTGGCGGCGTATTCCTCGTGAGCCGACCGGACGAGGCCAAGGAGGTGGTCGCGCGCCGCATCGAGGCCTGCGGGCTCGACGCAGCGCAGGTCGAGTTCGAAGTACGCGGATTCGGGGATCGCGTTGATCGAGCGTCCACCGGCGATGATGCCGACGTTGTAGCTGGTGCGGGGCTCGGCCGGCGCCCGGTACATCGCGATCTTCCCGGCAGCCAGCGCGGCGGCGTGGAGTGGGTTGTAGCGTCCGAAGTTGTCCCAGGCATGCCCGCCGGGGCCGCGGAAGGTGAAGCGGTAGCGGTGGCTGGCGACGCCGGTATTGATGACGGCGCCGCGGACGCCGATATCGACCGTGACGAAGGCGCCGACCCGGGGCCCCCATGCGCTGGCGAACAGGTGCCGGGTGCCTTTGAGGTCGCCGATGCCTTCCTCGCCGACGACTGCGGCGAAGAGGATGGTGGCCGGTGTGAACGCCCGGTTTGCCTGGAGCGCCTCGATGACTCCGGTGACCGAAGCGAGGCCAGCAGCGCAATCCGCGACACCCGGGCCGTGGTACTCGCCCTCGGGGACGAGGCCGGGCGGGTCGCACCAATCGCACCAGTCGCCCGGCCTGCGGACGCGGACGTCCTGCTCAATTGGGAAGACGGTATCGAGGTGGGCGGAAATGACCAGCAGCGGCGCCTCGTGTTGGCCTGGCCGAAGGGCGAGGACATTTCCGGACTCGTCGATGGTTGGGTCCAGGCCGGCATCGCGCCACGTCTGCGCGACGACGCCGGCGCGGCGGCTCTCATCGAAGGTTGGCGCGGGCGTCTCGGCGAAGCGGAGCTGCAGTTCGAGCAGGCGCGCTTCATCGAGGCTGGCAAGGACGGCATCGAGGGTGGCGTTCATCAGGCTCCCGGGAAGACGGTCGGCTTCCAGGCGGCGAAGTCTGCGGGATCGAGGCGGCGAATGCCATGGGCAAGGTCGAACGCGCGGTCGGTCGAGACGATGCGGGCAATCCCGAGCCGCTCCATGACGGCGAGATGGATACGGTCACGGGCCTGGAGCCCGGCGACTTCGGGGTAGTCCGCCGATCTGAGGACATCGGTGACAAGGAGCGGTACAACGTGCTGCCCCAGTGCACTTGCCAGTGCGGAGATGGCGTCCCGGGCCTGGACGTGCTGGCCGCGCCGCAGATACACGTGAAGGAGTTCCTGGAGCACCTCGGCGCTCGAGAAGCAGAGGGAGGGGTCGATGGCCATGGCTTCCAGGAAAGCTACGCATCCCGAACGATTGGGATGCTCGGGCCCCACCGCGTACATCACAGTGTTCGCGTCGACGAAGACCGGGTCAGGCATCTCGCGCGATATGCTGCACGTGTTCGACCGCGATCTCGTTCAGGAGGGAAGTCGCGGGGTCGGGGTCGGTGGAGTCCCACTCCACGTTGAGCCGTGACTCGAGGAGGCGGTCGATGGCCTCCTTGCGGCGGCGGAGCTCCCGTGCCGCCCGCGCAGCTTCGAGAGCCTCGCGCACCCAGGCCGCGAAGGTCAGGTGGCGTTCGCGCAGTTCTTCCTCGAGCAGGCGGTCATCTTCCGGGTCGAGCCGGACCTCGCGGCGTGCGGTTTTCCGTACAGCCATACGGGAAGCATACGGAAAAGGCGGTACGGAATCTAGCCCGCGATCCAGTCGCCGCTCTTGCCCCCGTGCTTCTCCAGCAGCCGGACCGCCTCGATGCGGATACCCTTCTCCACGGCCTTGCACATGTCGTAGACAGTCAGCGCGGCAACCGAAGCGGCCGTCAGCGCCTCCATTTCGACACCGGTCTTGCCAGTCGTCTTGACGGTCGCGTGAATCCGCAGTGAATCCTCGCCAGTGGGCTCGAGGTCGACCGTGACGCCGGTGATCGCCAACGGGTGACAGAGGGGGATCAGCTCATGCGTCTTCTTGGCGGCCATGATGCCCGCTATCCGGGCCGTGGCGAACACATCGCCCTTGGGGATTCCGCCCTGCTGGATGAGCGCGAGGGTGGCGGGTTGCATGCGGACGACCGCCTCGGCGATGGCGGTCCTGGCCGTCTCGGCCTTGGCCGAAACATCGACCATGCGGGCGGCGCCGCGTTCATCGAGGTGGGAGAGTTCACCGGCCATGGTTGCGCCGCCACATCAGGGATTCGTAGGTGTAGACCAGGCCGTAGGCGAGGCCGCCAATGGCGAGGCCCCCGGGCACGCCCGCCCACGGCGAGACCCACGTATCGAAAGCGATGATGCCGATGCCCGTGCCAGCGAGGAAGCTGAAAAACGCCTCGCGCCGGCGGGCGGCCTCGAACTGTTCACGAAGGGGGTGCTTCGCGCGCGCCATTGCGCAGAGTGTAGGCGGCCGGGCGCGCTCGCGCATGGCTGCTAGGTGTGGGGGGCGGTAGGCTGGATCGCGATGACAGAACCGCGCGCCTATGCCGCCGCCGGGGTGGATATTGCCGCCCGCAGCAAGTTCGCGAAGAGCCTTCCCGCCATCCTCGCGCAGGCGCGGCGGCCCGAGGTGCTGAGCGATGCCGGTCCGTTCAGCGGGCTGTTCCGCCTGGGCGAGAAGTATCGCGACCCGGTGCTTTCGGCGAGCGCCGACGGGATTGGCACGAAGGTGAAGCTCCACCTGGCAGCAAACCGGCTTGACCTCTGCGGTCCCGATATCCTCGGGCACAGCGTCAACGACATCATGGTTTGCGGCGCCGAGCCGCTCTTCTTTCTCGATTACATCGCGGGGAACGGGCTGACGACGGAGCAGAAGCAGACGCTCGTGGAAGGCGTCGCGCGCGCCTGCGCCGATGCCGGCTGCGCGCTCCTCGGCGGTGAGACAGCCGACATGCCCGACGTCTACCCGCCCGGGGAGTTCGACCTGGCCGGGTTCATCGTTGGCGTGGTCGAACGCGACCGGATCATCGACGGGTCGAAGGTCGCCGCCGGCGATGTGCTCCTGGGCATCCCGAGTTCGGGGCTGCACACCAACGGGTTCTCACTGGCGCGGAAGGTGCTCGACGTCTGCAATGGGGAGCCGATCGAGGAGACGCGGCGGCGGCTGGAGGAGCGGCCGGCGCTGCTCGGCGGGGCGTCGCTCGGCGAGGCGCTTCTTGCGACGCACCGGCCGTATTACCGGGCAGTGGCCCCCGTGATGGAGCGCATCCACGGGATGGCGCACATCACCGGTGGGGGCTACGTGGAGAACGTCCCGCGCATTTTGCCGGGCGGGGTGACGGCCGAGTTCGACGTCAGTTCGTGGCCGGTGCTGCCGATTTTTCAGCTCATCCAGCAGCGCGGCGAAGTCTCCTCCGAGGAGATGTACGAAGTGTTCAACATGGGTATCGGTCTTGTGCTCATGGTTTCGCCAGAGGACGCCGGGGGCGTATTGGAGGCTATCCCGGAGGCGCTGACCATTGGACGCGTGCGCGAGTGGACCGGCCGGCCGGTGGAGCTGCGCGGGCTGTAGCGGGTACGACACTCGCCCGGGCGCCCGGGTGCCGGTAGGCTTCGGTTACGAACTCCAACCGGAGCATGATGCCGTGACGAACCCCCAGCAGGTCGAAATCCCACCGCCTTCGCCCGACGATGTCCTCTACGAAAAACGTGAGAACTACGCGGTCATTACCCTGAACCGCCCGGTCGTGCTCAACGCCATGAACTGGTCGATCAACCGCCGCCTGTGGTGGGCGCTCGACCAGGCCGAGGCGGACGACGAGGTGAAGTCCATCATCCTCACCGGCGCCGGGCGCGCATTTTCGGCGGGGGGCGACCTTCAATCGACGCCTCCCCCGGACAACGACCCTACCCCGGGCGGCATGCAGATCAATCTCCGGATCTGGAATATGCCAAAGCCGGTGATCGCGGCGGTCCGGGGCTACGCGGTGGGCCAGGGGTGCGAACTCGCCGGGATGTGCGACCTGACGATCGCCGCGGACGATGCGGTCTTTGGCGAAATCCAGATCCGGCACGGGTTCGGCCCGCCCGTCCTTGTGACGCCGTTCCTGACCGGCCTGAAGCAGGCGAAGGAGGTGCTGCTCCTGGGCGAGCGCATCAACGCGCAGGACGCGCTCCGGCTGGGCCTGGTGAACAGGGTGGTGCCGGGGGACCAGCTGATGGCAGCCGCCGAGGACTGGGCCAGGAAGCTGGCGGCGCTGCCGCAGAAGGCGGTGCGGCAGAACAAGCTGCTGGTGAACCGGGTGTACGAACTCGCGGGCTTCCGCGAGGCGCTGGATTACCGTGCCGACCCGGCGCTCGCCGAGCGGCTGGGGACGCAGGTTGCCGAGCCGGACCCGCACCTGAAGGTGCTGCGAGAGCAGGGCTGGGAAGCGTTCCGGAAGTCGCGCGATGTGATGTATCGCGGGGAGTGACGCCGCGTTAGCAGGCTAGGCGTAACGCGCGGCGAAGTCGGCGGCATCGAGCCGGGCGCCGTAACGCCGCTCGCTCACGGCCAGTTCCATCCTGGTGAGCTGGGCCAGGCCCTTGCGCGTGTCGCTTGCCACGCGGGCCTTGTCCTGGAGCTTGAGGCGCTGCTTGAAGAGCCAGTAGGTGAACGCTTTCCAATCGGCGAGCGAGACACTCTCGCGGATGAGGATGCCGGTCTCCTGGTAGTGCAGGGCAAAGAGCTCTTCCCGGCTTCGACCGTAGACGCGCTGGTACATCGATTCATCGACGCGCTGGTCGTACCCCCATGCGCGGCACCGGATCTCCTTGTGGATTTCCTCCTCGACGCTGAGCTGGAGCGCCTCTTCGACCAGCACACCGTAGAGGTAGTTGAGGTGGGCGCTGTGCTTGACTTTGCCCATGCGCAGGGCGAAGTCGTCGTCGTCCATCTCGATCGGCCAGCGATTCTCCCAGAGGAGCGCCTCGCGCTCGGCGGGCGGAATGAGGTCCGGCATCTCATCGAGCAGGCGTTCCGCGAGGAGGAGCCAATCGAACGCTTCGCCGTGGATGAGGTAGCGGTATTCGCGGTCGCCGATGCGTTCGCCGGGGAGGCGCCAGCGGGCGATGGCATCGAGCAGGGCCTCGAACCAGTGCTGGCCGGCGAGGATGGCCTGGCGCATGCGCAGGACCGTCTCATCGGGTGCTGGCAGGTTGGGGGCGTCCTCGACATCGCCTTCGAGGACCGGGGGCCTGGACTCTGCAGCTGCGGACATCGAGGCTCAATGGTACCAGAGCGGAGGCTGACGCCGGGAAAGTGAACCAGGTTACACAAGGCTTACGCAGACTTAACACCCTATCAGGGGATCTCCCGATTGGCCCCCGGCGTGATACCGGAAACGATCAGCACAGCCGGGCCCCGGCTGTGGAGAGAGAACAATGCGTGTGGTGTGTGCGTGGTGCGGGACGAGCCTCTCGGGCGTAGAAGGCCCCGTTTCTCATGGGATCTGCAGCAGTTGCTCTCTCTCCGTTGAACGCGCCTTCCATCGATCGCTGCTGAAGCGGCAGCGGCTGGAGCGCACGCGGAGACGGGGGCGGGGCACACTCAGCCTGACGCTG
>JBBIVC010000017.1:0-4699 GCA_037439905.1 Thermoflexus sp. | reverse complement strand
CCGGAGCCAAGCGTAGCCAGCCTCGCCCGGGTTGAGACGGTACGGCCGGGCCGACTACGATCGGTATGCCCCTGAGCGTGAACGGGGCGCTGCCCGGGGGAGCCGTTGGAGATCTCAGGCGAGCACAGGTTCAGGGCGCCGGCGGCGCTGGTGTGGGAGGCCCTGTTCGATGCGCGCGCGCTACGGGCCTCGATTCCCGGGTGCGAGACGCTGGAGGAAGTGGCGCCGGGACGGTTCCTGGTCTCCCTGCGGGTTGGGGTTTCCGGGGTGAAGGGGCAGTACTCCGGCGAAGCCGTGGCGACCGGGCTGACCGTGCCACGCTCGTTCCAGCTGTCGATGGCGGGGAGGGGCGAAAACGGCGCGGTCCAGGCTGAGGCCCGGGTGAGCCTGCGCGAGGAGCAAGGGACGACCGTGACCGCCTATTCCGGTGACCTGCGCGCCCAGGGCGCACTGGCCCGGCTCGGCGCACCGGTGCTCGCGGGGACCGCGAAGCTCTTGCTCGCCCAGTTTTTCAAGGAGATGGAGCGCCAGGTGCGGGACCGCACGGCCTGACGCGGGAAGTGTCCTCAGGGGCGGATGAGGGTGGCGCGGACGGCATCGAGGGCCAATTCGGCGACGCGCGCGGCGGGCAGGTCGGCATCGAGGGTGACCCAGCGGCCAGCTCCCGAGCGGGCCTGGAGGAGGTAACCCTCGCGCACCTTCCGGTGGAACTCGAGCCCTTCGAGTCCGGTCTGGATGGCTTCCGCCTCGCCGTGCTTCCGCCTGAGGCCGGCTTCGGGGGCGATATCGAGGTAGACCACGAGGTCGGGTTCAAGGCCACCGGTGGCGGCTGCATTCGCTGTCCGGACGACAACCGGGTCGAGACCACGGGCGTGCACCTGGTAGGCGAACGTGCTCGGCGCGAAGCGGTCGCAGATGACCGTCTCGCCACGTTCGAGAGCGGGGCGGATGACGGTGGCGACCAGCTGGGCGCGCGCGACCAGGAAGGCAAAGAGCTCGGCCCAGGGGGCGAGGGGCTGGTGCAGCAGGCCGCGCACCAGCTCGCCGGCCGGCGTCCCGCCCGGTTCGCGGGTGTGCAGCACGGCGATGCCTTCGGCCTGGAGGCGGTGGACGACGGCAAGGGAGGCAGTGCTCTTGCCCGAGCCCTCGCCTCCTTCGAAGACGATGAAGCGCCCGCGGTCAGCGCCCAAGGCCGCCGCCCGACCCAAGGGGAAGGATCTTGACTCGCCGCAGCGGTTCCTTCCCGGAGCTCGTGCTATCGAGGTTGTAGCGGGTGGCGAGCTGGTGCTGGACGCGCCGCACGTAGCTGTTGGCAGGCGGGAGCTCGACGGGCCGGCCCTCCTCGATGACCTTTGCGATGGCGTCCTCGGTCTCGCGGAAGACATCGACCATCGGGTCGCGGCGCGGGCTGCGCGCGCCATCGCCACCGCCCCGGAACTGGAGGAGCGCCTGCTCGAGCTGGAAGGTGCTGTTGCTCTTGACCACGTACATCGGCAGGTTGCGTTCTTCCGCCTCGCGGAGGGCAGCGGGCTTGCTCCGGTAGTAGCTGCGCATGGTGAGGACCGCATCTGCCTCGGCAACGTCGTCGACGAGCTGGACGGGAACGCCGGTCGAGCGGATGGCGGTCTCGAGGCGGTTCCGAGGAATGCCAAAGGGGAAGAGGCGCGCCACGCGGCCGGCTGCGCGGGCCGGGGCGGCGGGCGCCTCCCCGGGCCCTGGTTGCTCGAACAGGTAGCTATCGCGGTGTTCGCGCTCGCGGACGTGGCCGCCGTTGCGGCGGTGGCCAATCTCCCAGGTCGACCGGCCGGGGCGGGCAGCCTGCTGGGCGCCAGCGCCAACCCTCGCTTCCTCGCGGGCCGAGTCGTCGACGATTTCGATGCGGCCGCCGCGGCCCAGCTGGCGCGTCTCGGGGCGTGCCTCGTAACCGCGGAGCATGGCGTCGACGGTATCGGCGACGTTCTTGTGGATGCGGACGCGCTGCCAGCTCTCGATTTCGATGACCACGTCGAAGGTCGGCGGCGCCTTGCGCTCGAGGATCGACTTCTGTGTCCCGCGGCGGCGGGCTTCCTCGTCGCCGAGCGTGACCGACTGGATGCCGCCGATGAGGTCGGCGAGGGTGGGATTCAGCATGAGGTTTTCGAGCGAGGTGCCGTGGGCGGTGCCGACGAGCTGAACCCCGCGCTCGGCGATGGTGCGGGCGGCCTGTGCCTCGAGCTCGGTGCCGATTTCGTCGATGACGATCACTTCGGGCATATGGTTTTCGACGGCTTCGATCATGACCGCGTGCTGGGCGAGCGGGGTCGCGACCTGCATCCGGCGCGAGCCGCCGATGGCCGGGTGGGGGACGTCGCCATCGCCGCCGATTTCGTTCGAGGTATCGACGATGATGACGCGCTTGTTCGCGTCATCGGCGAGGACGCGGGCGATTTCGCGGAGCATGGTGGTTTTGCCGACGCCCGGGCGGCCGAGGAGGAGGATGCTCTTACCGCTGAGGACGAGGTCTTCGATCACGCGGATGGTGCCGTAGACGGCACGTCCGACACGGCAGGTGAGGCCGATGACTTTGCCGCGGCGGTTGCGGATGCACGAGATGCGGTGGAGGGTGCGCTCGATGCCGGCGCGGTTGTCATCGCCGAAATCGCCGATGCGGTCGATGACGTACTGGAGGTCGTCCTCGGTCACCTCATCCCTGCTGAGCACCACTTCGCGCCCGGGGTAGCGCGCTTCGGGCAGGCGGCCGAGGTCCATCACGACTTCGAGCAGGTCGGACCGGCGTTCTTCAGAGCGGAGCGACTCGACGATGCGCGGGGGCAGGGCATCGAGCAGGAGGTCGAGGTCATCGGTCACGATCTGTTCGTTGGGAAGGGGCGTGGCGGATGGATTCTGGGACACGGGTCACTGCGGGACCGGGAAGGAATCTCCCGGGACCGCTACCACCTCCTTCAGGGGATTGTGGAGTGCGAGCCTGCGCGCGCACATGAGCCGTACGCCGAGGGCGGGGTAGGCGCGGGCCTCGGCCGCGGCTTCAAGGCCGGGCTGGTGTTCGGCGATGACGACGGCGCCGTGCCGCGGGGCGTGGGCCTCGATGTGATCGAGCGCCGCTTCGACGATTCCCTCGCCTGGCTCGGCCAGGACGTGGGCCTCGCGTTCGCCGATGCCGGCCCAGGCGACAATGCCCGCAGGGCCATCGAGCACGAATTCGCGGCTTGCGTCGAACGAATCGAGGACGGCGCGGAACTCCTGCTGGGTAGGGGCTTCGTTGCGGCGCACCATTTCTGGGACGGCCCGGCAATACAGCCGGAAGATTGCCTGGCGGTCGGCGCGGGTGGCGGGGCGGAAGGCGGTCTCGGCCCCCCTGGCGCTGGTTGGCAGCGCGTAGATGCGTTCCAGCCGGTAGGCGAAGAAGCCGGCCTGGCGGAGCGCTGCCGCGTGGGGCGAGCCTTCGGCGTAGCGGAGGTAGAGGCAGCGGCCGCCACGGATGGCGGCCTCGCGCGCGAGGGCTGACAGCAGGGCGGCCACCGCTTCGTCATCCTTGGGCCGGGCGATGCGGAGCGAGACCACTTCCCAACCGGCGCCCCCGGCAAGGCGGCGAGCCACGGCAACACCCCGGTAGGAAAGGCCACGGCGGATGCCGACGACGGTGGTACGGGGGACCCGCGGGAGGCGGGTGATGCCGGTGGCGGCAAGGCCCGAGGAAACGAGCAGGCTTTCGCCGCCGCGGGTCGCAATCACTTCGGTATCGAGCCGGTGGAGCTGCGGCCAGAGCGTCGCCGCGTCGATGGGGCTGAGCGTTTCCGCCCGCAGCTCGCTCATTTCGCGGGTCCCCCGGGCGGGCCGCCGATAGTGAGGAAGAGCTCGTGGAGGCGGGTATCGCCGGTGAGCTCGGGGTGGAAGGAGGTGGCGAGGAGGTTTCCTTCGCGGGCGGCGACGATCGTGCCATCGGGCAGCGTGGCGATGGCGCGGGCCGGGAAGGTCACGGAATCGATGCGGGGCGCGCGAATGAAGACCGCCCGGAATGGTCCGCCCTGCAGTCCTTCGATGTCCAGGTCGGCCTCGAAGCTATCGACCTGGCGGCCGAAGGCGTTGCGATGCACGGAGATATCCATGGTCTCGATGCCGGGGCGGTCGAGGCGGTCGACGTTCCTGGCGAGGAGGATGGCGCCGGCGCAGGTGCCCCAGACGGGCTTGCCGCTTGCGCAGAAGTCGCGCAGGGGCTGCTGGAAGCCGTTGCTGAGGATGAGGCGGGCGATGGTGGTGCTTTCGCCGCCGGGGATGATGAGCGCATCGATGCCTGCGAGTTGCCCCGGCTTGCGGATTTCGCGGACGTCGTGGCCCATGGCTTCGAGCATTTCGCGGTGCTCGCGGAAGTCCCCCTGGAGGGCGAGGACGCCGACCGTTTTGCGGCCCGTGCCGTTGGTGGAAACGTTCATGAAGCGAGGACCCCGGGCGCGGAGGATGGCAGGTGCCCCAGGGGCGAGGACGGCGGCTGGGCGGGCTGTGGAGCCCGGCGGGGCTGGTTGTGCGACACCGTACGCAACGTAGTTCCAGTGTAGCGCATCGGCGGCGGGGTGATAGATGCCGGGAGCCGCCGTTATCCGCCGGAGCGCACGCAAACGGGGCGGGGGAGTGCTCCCCCGCCCCGTTTGCGTGACAGGCTACAAAGACGATTCGCGGGCTACCCGAGCTTCTTGATCTCCTC
>JBBIVC010000016.1:0-17636 GCA_037439905.1 Thermoflexus sp. | reverse complement strand
AACGCAGGCGCCATCGGTGTACGACGACCTGACGGTGAGCGCGAACCTGCGCTATTTCGCGCGCGTGCTCGGCGCGAAGCCGGGGCGGGTGGCGACGGTGGCGGAGACCGTGGGGCTCGGGGCGTACGGCGACAAGCTGGTCGGGCAGCTCTCGGGCGGGGAGCGGGCGCGGGTTTCGCTGGCGACGGCCATGCTCAATGAACCCGAGGTGCTGGTGCTCGATGAGCCCACGGTGGGGTTGGACCCGGTGCTCCGGCAGGAGCTGTGGGGAACGTTTCGCCAGCTTGCCAGCCGGGGGACGACGCTCCTGGTTTCGAGCCATGTGATGGACGAGGCCGAGCGCTGCGACGAGCTCGTGCTGATGCGGGATGGCCGGGTTCTCATCCAGGCAACCCCGGCGGACGTCCTGGCACAAGCGCAGGCGACGTCCATCGAAGAGGCGTTCCTCCACCTCGTCGGAAAGGAAACCGGAACATGAACGTGCGGATGACGGTTGCGACTGGCCTACGCGTGCTCATGCAGCTGCGGCACGACCTGAGGACGATCGGGCTGCTGGTGCTCGTGCCGGTGGTGCTCGAGGCGCTGGTGAAGTGGGTCTTCGCGGACCAGGAGCAGGTGTTCCAGCGGGTGGGGGTCCCACTGCTGGGCATCTTCCCCCTGACCTCGATGTTCCTGGTCACGTCGATCACCATGTTGCGAGAGCGGACCTCCGGCACGCTGGAGCGGCTGCTGACGACGCCGATAGCGAAGCTCGACCTGCTGGCCGGCTACGGGCTGGCGTTCGGCTCGGTTGCGGTGGTGCAGGGCGTGGTCGTATCGATCGTGTCGTTCGGGTTCCTGGGGCTGGAGGTGCAGGGGCCGATTGCGGGCGTTGTCGCGTTGGCGGTACTGAACGCCATCCTTGGGACGGCGCTGGGGTTGCTGGTGAGCGCGTTCGCCCGGAGCGAATTCCAGGCGGTGCAGTTCATGCCGGCGTTTCTGCTGCCGCAATTCCTGTTGAGCGGGTTGCTGGCGCCCCGCGAGCACATGGCGCCGGCGCTGGAGGCGCTCTCGAACGCGTTGCCGATGACGTACGCCTACGACGCGCTCACCCGCGTCGCGGCGGCCGAACCGTTTGGAGGGCGGCTGGCGGTGGACGCGGCCGTGCTGGCCGGGACGACGCTGGTATCGCTTGCCCTGGGGGCAGCCACGCTGCGGCGGCGGACACCGTGACGAATGCCCGTGGGGGCGAGGAGCGATACCATGACGGTACACACCTCTCGGGGAGCGCCCCTTGGACGCATACAACATCACGGTGGTTGGCGGCGCCGGCATCGTCGGCCGCGAGTTCCTGAGCCTGCTCGATAGCCGGAGCGTGCCGGTGAAGCGGCTTCGGCTGCTGGCGACAGCCCGTTCGGCCGGCAAGGTGGTTGAGTTCCGGGGCGAAAAGATCACCGTGGAGGAGACCACGGAGGCGAGCTTTACGAAGGACGACGACATCGTCTTCCTCTCGGCCTCGGGAGCGGCATCGAAACAGTACGCGCCGATCGCGCAGGCGAACGGCAGCTTCGTCATCGATGATTCGAGCGCGTACCGGATGGACCCGGAGGTGCCGCTGGTCATCCCGGAGATCAACGCGGACGACCTGGAGTGGCACCGGGGCATTGTGAGCCAGCCGAACTGCACGACGACGCCGATGGTGCTCGCGTTGAACCCGATTCACCGCGTGAACCCGTTGAAGCGGGTGGTGGTGAGCACCTACCAGGCTGTCGCGGGGGCTGGCGGCGCGGCGGTCGAGGGTCTGCGGACCGAGACGATCGCGGCGCTCGACGGCAGGCACGAGCCTTCCGGCACGCAGAAGCGCGAGATCGCGTTCAACGCGGTGCCACAGATCGATCTCTTCGCGGAGGACGGCTACACGAAGGAAGAGATCAAGATGGCCAACGAGACGCGGAAGATCCTGCACGCGCCCGACGTGGCGCTGAGCGCGACCTGCGTCCGCATCCCCACGTTCTTCGGACATGCGATGGCGGTGTGGGCGGAGTTCCGGGAACCGGTAACCCCCGGAGAGGCGCGCCGGCTGATGGGTTCGGCGCCAGGTATTCGTTTGATGGATGACCCGGGGCAGGAGATCTACCCCACGCCGATGGATGTCGCGGGCACCGATGACGTGCTGGTGGGGCGGTTGCGGGCGGATACGTCGCTGCCGGGAGGAATCACGTTCTGGACGGTGACCGACAGCATCCGCAAAGGAGCTGCGACGAACGTGGTGCAGATCATCGAGGAAGCTGCGCGCCGGGGATTGGTGCGGCGGAGGGGCGGGTAGCTCGGCTGCTGGGAGCGGATGGGCGGCTGAGCCTATAGGCGGCGGCTCTGCCATAATGCGCGCCAATACCTTCGGAGTTTCAGACATGGCATTCACGGTGAATCCCGACAACTTCCGCTTCCCGGCGGAGTTCTCGGCGGGCGTAAAGGGCAAGCGCGTCCTCATTTCCGGGGCGGGCAAGGATGGCGGCCTGGGGCAATCGTTCGCGCTGGCAGCGGGACTGAACGGCGCCGAAAGCGTCGCGGTGCACTTCCACACCTCGTACGACGATGGCCTGGACCTCGTCGACTTCCTCCGGGGCCAGGGCGTGAACGCGTTCCCGCTGCAGGCGGACGTGACGAACATGGGCGACCTCTGGGCGACCCGCTCGTACGTCATTGAGAAGATGGGGGGCATCCCCAACCTGGTGATCTGCAACTCGGGCCTCACGGAAAAGGGCTATTCGTTCGGGCGGTCGCTGCGGGAAGTCGAGGGCGAATCGATGGCGATGCGGCGCGCGCGGGTGCGCCAGGCGTTCATCAACAACCTGACGGAAACGCGGCTGGTGCTCGACACCAAGATCGATGGCTTCATGGCGATGACGCACCTGTGGTCGGGCGAGGCGGTCTACGCGAACGAGCCGCTCCAGATCGTGTACATCTCGTCGCGGCAGTCGATCGACCCGGGGGTGAGCGTGCCGGGGTACGCGATCGCCAACTGGGCGGTGTTGCAGCTGCCAAAGGTGCTGGCAGTGAACCTCGGGAAGTCGGCCAGCCTGGTGTCGGCGTTCTCGGTGATGTACCCGTTCGTCCGCACCGGGATGACGAACGAATACGCGGAGAACCCGAAGGTGTTCGGGCGGTGGCAGCCGCGCATGCTCGAGACGTTCGAGGCCGCGGAAGCGTTCATGCAGCTCCTGGCGCAGCCCAGCGACGTGACCAACCAGGGCATGTTCGAGGTGATGGTTGAAGAGGAGCCTTCGAAGGGTGAACGCGGCGTGAAGGTGACCTGGAAGGAAGTGAAGCTCAACGTGAGCGAGGAGCTCGCACCGTGGAGCCAGGCACCCCTCACCTTCGGGTAGACCGGGGAAGGCGTGACATGGTGACGGCCGCGGGAATCCGCGGCCGTTCCCGCTTCCGGGCCGGGAGCCACGGGCCATCGAAGGAATGGAGACCGGACGAAATGGGACGGACCAGGTCGATGAACCTCGGTGTGCGCTTTCTCCTGGAGGTGACCGCGCTGGCGGTGCTGACCTGGTGGGGCATTGCGGCCGGTTCCACGTGGTGGCAAGGAGCTGTGCTGGGAGGCGGAGCGGCCGGCCTGGCGGCTACCGGGTGGGGACTCTTTGTTTCGCCGAAGGCAAGGTTCCGAGGCGCGGGCTGGCTCCCGTTGCTGGTCGAGATCGCGGTGTTCGGCTGCGCGGTAGCGGCGCTGATGAGCATGGGACACGTGGTGACGGCAGTGGCGTTCGGGGGCATCGCGGCGGGGAGCCGCGCTCTGAAGGCTGTGACGGAGGCGCGTTCATAGCGGGGCGTTGCCGCACGATGAGCACATAATGCCGGGACGCCCTGGTTGGCGTTCTGTCACCACGGAGCGTGGTGGCGACGATAAAACGCGGGCACGATCAAGGGTTTGTGAAGGGTGGCCCGACGCGTCATAAGATGCTTGGAATCGGGCGTGCGGGCGACTACATTTCGCGGCGTTGGAGGCGGGGTGGTCGAAAGCCACCACGCAGGCGGGGAAAGGCCAACCGGCCTGGAAACGCTGAAGGCCAGCGCGGGAGTCACGGCTCCCGGGGTGGCCGCCGCCAGCGCGGTCTCGCCGCGGGCAACCCGGCGAGGCAGGGTGGTACCGGGGTCCTCGCTACCGAAAGGCAGCGGACCAGGGAAGCCCCCGGGATGCCGCAAGGCCCCGGCAGAGCGCAGCGGCGCAGGTGCGGGATGACTCGCAGGCGAGGCGCAAGCCCACGCGGCAGGTCCCGGCACCAGTGGTTTTCGATAGACTACCTCCACGAAGCCAAAAGGGCCGCATTTCACCCGCAGGGGCTGAAAGCGGCCCTTCGGCGTTTGCGGGAGGTAGCGGAGATGGCCGGCGCGGGCTAGAGTTCCGCCAACCCCGGCAGAGGAGCGCACCGCACATGGCACTCATCGATATCCCGGCGCCGATGACCGGCACGGTGAAGGAGATCCTGGTCTCGGTTGGCGACCCGGTGGCGGCGGGCCAGGAGGTCCTGGTGCTGGAATCGATGAAGATGGAAATCCCGGTCGAGAGCCCGGCGTCGGGCCGCGTGGCCGAGGTCGCAGTGGAAGTGCCACAGCGTGTGGAGGAGGGGAACCTGCTCCTGCGGGTGGAGGGCTGAGCAACCGCCGATTCCCCGTTTACGATGGCGGGCGTAGCATGGTCGAACCAGGCCGCCTGCCGGCGCCCCCGGGTGGGTCATGCGCACCGCGAACTACGTGTTCTCTGTTATCTCCATCGTCCTGGGCATCGCTCTCATCCTGTTCATGATGACGCAGGCCGTCGAGTGGAATATCGGTGTGGCGATCGGTGTCGTGCTGATCCTGAATGGAGCGATACGCCTGTGGTTCGCGCAGGATGACCGGTAGTGCCATGCTTGAGATGAACGCCACCGGAAGCCGCTGGCGCCGGGCAGGAAAACGAGCCACATGGTGATCCCGCAGACGTTCCTGGTCCCCATTACGAACTCGCCGGCAAGCCTGGAGGCCGTCGCGGTCGCCTCGACGATGGCACGGGCGCGGAAGGGTCGGGTGTACCTGGTGCATGTCATCGAAGTGAACCGGTCGCTGCCGCTGAACGCGGAGATGGATGCAGAGGCGAGGCGAGGCGAACAGGTGATCCGGCGGGCCGAGGCTGTAGCCTCGGAGGCTGGCTGCAGCGCGACCGGGACGCTGGTGCAGGCGCGGGAGGCTGGGATGGCGATCGTCGACGAAGCCCGGGACCGGGGGGTTGACGCGATCGTGATGGGGATCGGATACAAGCGGCTCACCGGCTCGTTCCAGGTCGGGCGCACGGTCGACCATGTCCTGAAGAATGCCACCTGCGCGGTGTGGGTGGTGCGGCAATCGGTGGCGGCGGGCCACCACCACGAATAGCACGGCGGGTACCATGAAGGTCATCATCATGGGCTGCGGAAGGCTTGGCTCACGGATCGCCGGGATACTCGACCGGCAGGGACACCATGTGACGGTCATCGACACGAACGAGTCGGCCTTCCGGCGGCTGGGCGACTCGTTCGGCGGGGACCGGGTGGTGGGCAACGGCATGGATGCCTCGACGCTGGAGCGAGCGGGCATCGAGACGGCCGACGCATTCATGGCCATCACGCAGGGCGACAACCGCAACTATTTCGCCAGCCAGATGGCCCACGAGGTGTACCACGTGAAGCGGGTGTTGTGCCGGGTGTATGACCCGGTGCGGGAGGAAATCTTCCGGGACCTGGGCCTTGAGACGTTCAGCCCTACGAGCTACGGCGCCCAGATCATGGTCGACATGCTGATGCACGAGCCGGCGAGGAGATAGGCGATGTACATCCTGATCGCCGGCGGCGGAAAGGTCGGGTACCACCTTGCGGAGGAGCTGCTAAACCAGAACCACGAGGTGCTGGTCATTGAGCGCGACCCGGCGAGGGCCGCGCAAATCCGCGATGAGCTCAACGGAAACGTCCTCACCGGGGACAGCTGCGAAGCGACCACGCTTGACCTTGCGGGGGTCTCGCGTGCCGACCTGGTGGCGGCGGTCACGGGTGACGACGAGGACAACCTGGTGATCTGCGACATCGCGCGGTACCGGGGAGTCGCGCGCACGATCGCGCGGATCAACAACCCCCGCAACGAACTGCTGTTCCGGAAACGCGGCATCGAGACGACGATCTCGGCAACGCAGGCCGTGCTGGCACAGATCGAACAGGAGCTGCCGACCCAGCTGATGATCCCGCTGCTCCAGCTTCACAGCGGGCTGGAGCTGGTTGAGATCAAGCTCCCGGAGACGTCCCCGGTGGTGGGTCGCTCCGTGCGGGAGGTGCTCCTTCCCGCGGAGTCGCTCATTTCGCTCATCGTCGACCCGGGCGGTGTGCCGCGCATGCCGAGCGGGGACACGCGCCTGAACGCTGGCGATGCGCTGGTAGTGGTGAGCCGCAAGGAAAGCCTCGACATGTTGCGCGAGCAGCTGATCGGCTCGACGCACGGGCTGGACACCTGAGCGATGACCCGGATCGCGTTTCTCGGGCCGCCGGGCACGTGGGGCGAGCTTGCAGCGATGAAGTTCGACCCGAACGCCGAACTGCTGCCGTTCCCTTCGCACGCGGCGGTGGCGGTGGCGGTGGAATCGGGAATGGCCGATGCCGGGGTAGTGGCCATCGAGAACTCGATCAACGGGTCGGTGCAGGAGACGCTGGATATCCTGATTCACGAGACGAGCCTGCAGATCCAGGCCGAGCTCCTGCTCCCCATCGAACACAACCTGGTGGCTCCACCCGGGGTGCGCGCCGACCAGGTGAAGGTCATCTTTTCGCATCCACAGGCGCTGGGGCAGTGCCGGAAGTTCCTCGAACGGTGCTTCCCCAAGGCCCAGGCCGAAGCGGCGCTTTCGACGACCGAGGCCGTCCAGCTGGCGATGCGGCGCCCTGGCGATGCGGCGGCAATCGCCACCGAGCGCGCGGCCCAGCTGGAGGGCGCGGAGGTTATCGCGCGGAACATCCAGGACACGGACCGCAACGTCACGCGGTTCCTGGTGCTGGGAAGGGGGAACCCGAAGCCCACGGGCCGCGACCGGACCTCGATCGCGTTCACCTTCGCGGAGGACCGCCCGGGGGCGCTGGCCAGTGTCCTGGTGGCGTTCGCGGAGGCGAACATCAACTGCACCAAGATCGAAAGCCGGCCGACCAAGGCAACCTTCGGCGAGTATGTGTTCCTCATCGACTTCGAGGGACACCAGGACGATGCGAAGTGCCGGGCCGTGCTCGACCGCATCCGGCCGCTGTGCGCCGAACTGAAGGTCTTCGGGAGCTATCCCCGCGCCTGATCGGCCCGGGAGACGATGGCGAACGCGCAACGCGCGCTCAATTCGCACTCGCCGCACGCTGGCTCGCGCTTTACGCACAGGTGCTTGCAATGCATCACCACCAGGGCGTGGTAGCGGGCGAAGAGGTCGCGGAGGGTTTCGGGATGGGCGGCTTCGCCGGCCTCACTGGTGAGCGCGCCAAGCATCCACTGCTGCCACTCGGCGTAGTCCGTTGAGCGCGGGCCGAGCCCAAGGCGGCTGAAGAGCCGCATGGTATACGCATCAACGGCGAGCGCGGGCTGGCGGGCAGCGTAGCAGACGATGCAATCGGCGGTTTCCGGGCCGATTCCCCAGGTCGCAAGGAGGCGCTGGCGCAGAGCGGGCGCATCGAGCGAGAGGAGGGAATCGAGGCCCCCGGCGGATTCGGCGAGGTCGAGGAAGGCGCGCAGCTTGCGGGCCTTCTGGCGGTACTGGCCGCTGGGGCGGACGAGGTCTTCAAGTTCGGGCAACGAGAGCGCGGCCATGACCTGCGGGTCGAGGGCGCCGGCGGCGCGCAACCGGTCCAGGGCGCGTTCCACGTTGGTCCACATGGTGTTCTGGACGAGGATGGCACCGACGCAGACCTCGAACGGGTCGGCATCGGGCCACCAGTGCCATCCCCGCCAGGCGTGCATGCGGTCGAGGGCGGCATAGATTTCGAGGAGCGGCAGGGGTGGGCTCATATGTCGGCGGGGAGCACGGCGAGGCTGGCGTCGTCGCGGCCGCGCTCGCTGACGAAGGTGCGCGCGGTAACGGCGGCAACGATGATCGCGCCTCCCAATACCGCCCACCAGCCGGGCGTTTCGCCGAGGAAGATGAAGACCCAGACCGGGTTGAGGACGGGTTCGAGCATGCCGATGAGGGATGCCTCGAGGGCCTGGACGTGGGCGACACCGAAACCAAACAGCAGGTAGGCGAACCCGATCTGGACCACGCCGAGGAAGGCCAGGCCGAAGAGGTCGCGCAGGCCAGGCGTAAAGGGTTCACTCGTTCCCCTGGCGACGTTAACCGCCAGCAGGCCAGCGACGAGGAGGATGTTGCCGAACATCATCGCCTCGGGGCGTGTAGCGGGGGTGCAGGAAGGTGCCCGCAGGAGGGTGAACATGGCAGCCAGCGAGACACCGGAGAGCACGGCGAGCACGTTGCCCCCGAGCGCATCGGTTTCGAGCCGGCCAACGAAGAACAGCGCCATGCCGCCGAAGGCAACAGCAACGGTGACGAGGTCGATGCGTGT
Source organism: Thermoflexus sp. (assembly GCA_037439905.1). Taxonomy (GTDB): domain Bacteria; phylum Chloroflexota; class Dehalococcoidia; order Tepidiformales; family Tepidiformaceae; genus Amarobacter. The sequence continues at coordinate 9,060 of JBBIVC010000016.1, read as the reverse complement.
CGCCCGTTCGCCCAGGAAGAGCGCGCCCGTGACGAGCAGGTAAAGCGGCGCGGTGTACTGGAGGAAGATGGCGTTCGCGGCGGTGGTGAGCTTGGTGGCCGAGACGAACATCACGAGGGTGAGCGCGTAGCTGACGGCGATTGCCCAGGTGAGGCGGCTGGTGCGCCAGGGTGCGCGAATCGCAGGCCGGGCGACCACGTACATGGTGATCCCGGCGAGGAGCGAGCGCCACATGGTGACCCCGAGCGCATCGAGTGAGACCCACTTGATGAAGAGCCCACCGGTGCTCCAGAGGACGGCGGCGCCAAGCACGGCAAGCAATCCCTGGCGGTGGGGAGAGAGCGCGCCAAACGCGGCACGGGTGCCGGCGAACGCGGGGGTACTCACCCTGCGGAGTGTGACGCCCCGGGGCGCTGGCGGCTAGCGCCGGACGGGGTTGCCGTCCTTGTCGTAGAGGATTTCCTCGCCGCCAAACTTGCGGTCGAGGTAGATGTAGGCAACGAGGGCGGCGACGCCGCCTGCCGCGCCGATGATGATGCCCAGGAGGACCGCATCGGCATCGAAGCGGACGAACAGGTAGACCACCGCCGTGACGATGAAGCCGATGAAGAACGCGTTGAGGTAGCGGCGCAGGGCTCTGAACATGGGGCGGAGTATTCGCGGTGGCGTGGCGGCTGTAAAGAGATCAGGTCGCGAGGACGAACTTCCGCTCGAGGCGCTCGACTTCGTCGATGATGTGGCGGTAACGGCTGAAGACCTGGCGGGCCGCCTCGTTTGCGCGCTCCAGGTCCTTCGCTGAAAACACGCCGGAGCGCGCCAGGGCGTCGAGCTCGTCGCGGTCCTCCTCGATCAAGGTGCCATCGGGGAGGGCCCACCAGTCGAGCGCCAGGTCGCGGTAGCGCACTTCTCCGGGGGTGATGCGCACCGCCGTCACGGCATCGAAGCGATGGGCGATGAGCGCACCCCCGGGATCGAGCCAGCGGTAGACGTTGTAGGGGCGGCGGGCCCAGAAGTAGCCGTAGGACACCGAGCCCGGGGGCACAACCACGGGAAGCCGGGGCGGTCCGCCGCCGGCCTGCATCAGGAAGCGGACGATGACGAGGCCGGCATCGCAATGGACGAGCGTGGTGTCGTAGGAGCGTTCCGTGCCGTCCGGCTTGAGCTTGACCTCGCGGTAACTCCGGCCGGTCGCCGGGGGTTCCCCTGGCGGAGTATCCTTCAGGCGCATCGAACTCGCCCGGGACGAGGTGGCATCATGGCAGACCTTTCCTTCCAGAACATCATCTACGAGAAGCAGGGCGCCGTCGCGGTGCTCACCATCAATCGCGAGGCGCAACTCAATGCGATCAACGCGCAGACATCGAGCGAGATGTACCGCGCCTGGGAGGACTTCCGGGACGACGACAACCTGCGGGTGGCGATCCTCACGGGCATGGGCCAGAAGGCGTTTTCGACCGGGATGGACCTGGTGGCGACTGCCCGGGGCGAGAACCAGTTCGAAGGCGGGCGACCGGTGCCGTTTGGGGGGTTCACCAAGCGGCTGCCCATCTACAAACCGATCATCGCGGCGATCAACGGCTTCTGCCTGGCCGGCGGCATGGAGCTGGCGCTGACCTGCGATATCCGCATCTGCACGCCGGAGGCCCGCTTCGGGCTGCCAGAAGTGCGCTGGGCCATCATGCCGGGGGCGGGCGGGACGCAGCGGATGCCACGGGCGATACCGCAGGCGTGGGCGAACTACCTGATCCTCACCGGCGAGCAGATCGACGCCGAGACCGCGCTGCGGATCGGACTGGTGTCGCACATCGTCCCGCGGGAAGAGCTCATGGACCGGGCACACCAGATTGCAAACATCATCTGCGAGCGCGGGCCGCTGGCGGTACGCGCGGCAAAGGAAGCGATCAACCGGGGACTCGATATGCCGCTCGACCACGGGCTGGCCTTCGAAGACCTACTACTGGGCAGGCTGATGGCGACTGAGGACGCGAAGGAAGGCCCACGCGCATTCGCCGAGAAACGAAAGCCCGAATACCGGGGCAGGTAGGAGGAGCATGGTGCCAGCGCGCCGCGGATTGCCGTGGGTGTGGGCGATCGTGCTGGTGGGGCTGGCAATCGCCGCATGCAGCAAGGGATCCGAGGCCGGGCCACCGCCCGAGGTTGTCTCGGCGGTGGCGGAACGCGATGTGGTGGATGGGCTGGCCACTCTCCGTTCGACGGTGACGGTGCGGTTCGACCGGCCGTTCGAGCTCGCGCCCTCGCGGGTACCGCTCGAATCGCACTTCGAGTTCGAAGTGCCGCAGGCCGCGGGGGGCACGAAGCGCGTGCTGGTCGCCTCGGCCAAACGCGAATCACGCGCGATTGTGCTGAAGGTCGATGCGCTCATCCCCGACGGCGCGACGCTGAAGGTCGCCCGGCGTGCGTTCAGCGCTGCGGCCACCGGGGAGATGGAGGCCAGGGTCGAGGGTGAGCTGACCCCGGCCCTCGTGTTGCTGGCCTCGACAGCGCTGCAGGTCTCGGACCCCTCGTTCTACGACCCGGCGGTGGTGGCCGAGGTGAAGGAGGGGGATCGGGACGCGGTGGTCCAGCGCAAGGCGCTGGAGGCCCACCTTTCGCAGCGGCAGGTCGATCCGCAGACGTTCGCCGACGCGCTCCTCATCTACGACGCGATACCTGCGGAGATCGTGACATCGCCGAAGCTGCGGGCGGCGCTTGCCGCGCTCACCGGCACGTTCGCCGAGCCGGCCATCCAATCGTTGCTCACGGGGGAGAACTGCACCGGCCTTCCCGCAGCCCGGGTCGCGTTCGAACCGCCACCGGGCAACGCGGACCTGATCGCCCGGGTGACCTACCGGGGGAACGGGGCGCGGGTGATTTCGCTGAACCCGTTTGCGGAGGGCGAGCGGATTGAGCACCTGATGCCGATCCTGGCGCACGAGGCGGTGCACTGCGATGGGCTCGACGGCCGCGCCGAGGAGCTGGCGGCGACAGCGTTCGATGGGCTGTTGTACCTGAACCTGGTGGCTGCCGAACCGGAGCTCGCCCGGGCGAAGACACGGGTCGCGCGCGAACTCAACATCGATGCTGTAGCGCTCATCAACAGCGGGGGCCGGCTGCCGGAGTCGATCGGCGTCCTGCCCAGCCCGGGAGTGAGCCGCATTCTGCCGGGGACCAACAACGAGCATGGCTCGTTCGCGGAGTTCATCGTGGCGGCATACCCGCAGATCGACCTCCCGACGTCGCCCACGGAGGAGCTTGCGCAGGACTATGCCGACATCCTGGCGCAGGCAGCGGGGATGGAGCGCGGGGACCCGTTCAGCATCCGGTACCTGGACGAGTTGCTGGGGCGGGCAATCCACCCGGCGGTGCTGGTGGGGGCGATCCAGGCGTTCGGGCTCGCGCCCGTGGGGTAAGCGGGGAGGGCCGGATTCCTATGGTTTTCTAACGGTTATGGTGAGTTTGAATCTGCGCTCGTGCGTGGATGCGCTCGGCTGCGAAAGAAGACAACGCACTGAGGCGAGACGGCGATGCCCCATTTCTCGCTTTTTGTCGGCGTCTGGTACTATGTCGTGCAGCACCGCACGTGGCCGCTCATATCAAGATTGGGCAGAGGGACCGGCCCTTTGAAGCCCAGGCAACCTGTCCGCATTAGACAAGGTGCCAAATCCGGCCTCCCGATGCGTCGGGGGAAAGATGAGAGCGACTTCGCTCCAGACAACGGCCCAGCGGAACGAGGAGTTCACATGGTTTCGTATCCGGGCCGCATGGTCATGCTTTAGCCCCTCACCAGAAGGGGCGCCCCGTACATCCCTACGCTGCAGGCGCGCCATCTCGCCGTGCGCCCGCCCAGTTGGCCCCGGTGTGGGCCGTACGGAGTTTGAGCATGAGCTTCGCTACCAACCTTCGCTGCCGCGAGTGTCACCGCGAGTACCCCCTCGAAGCCCGCCACGTGTGCGACTTCTGCTTCGGGCCAGTCGAAGTGACGTATGACTACGAGGGCATCCGCCGGAACGTGACGCGGGCGCGGATCGAGTCCGGGCCAGCCAGCCTGTGGCGCTACCGCGACTTCCTGCCCTGCGACGCGGACGCCGCGGTTGATATCGGCGCTGGCTTCACGCCCCTGGTACGCGCGAAGAACCTCGGAAAAGCGCTGGGGCTGAACAACCTCTACATCAAGAACGACACCGTAAACCCGACCTGGTCGTTCAAGGACCGTGTTGTGGCGGTGGCCGCGAGCCGTGCGCGGGAGCTGGGCTACGACAAGCTGGCCTGCGCAAGCACCGGCAACCTGGCGAACAGCGTGAGCGCTCACGCGGCGGCCGCCGGGATGGAGGCCGTGGTGTTCATCCCGCACGACCTGGAGATCGGGAAGGTCATCGGTTCGAGCATCTACGGCCCGACGCTGGTGAAAGTGCGCGGGAATTACGACGCGGTGAACCGCCTGTGCGCGGAGCTCGCGGGGAGCTACAACTGGGCGTTCGTGAACGTGAACGTGCGGCCGTACTACTCGGAAGGCTCGAAGACGCTCGGGTTCGAGGTGGCGGAGCAGCTTGGCTGGCGCGCGCCCGACCACTGCGTCGTGCCGATCGCGAGCGGGTCGCTCTTCGTGAAGATCCGGAAGGGCCTCAACGAGCTGTACAAAGCCGGGCTCATCGACGAGCCGAGGACGCGGATGAGCGGAGCGCAGGCCACGGGCTGTTCGCCGGTGGCGACGGCCTGGCAGGAAGGTTCGATGAACTTCCGGCCGCAGCGGCCCAACACGATCGCGAAGTCGCTGGCGATTGGCAACCCGGCGGACGGGTACTACAGCCTGGTGCAGCTGAAGGAGACGGATGGCGCTTGCGGGAGCGTGAGCGATGAGGAGATCGTTGCGGGGATGAAGCTGCTCGCCGAGACCGAGGGCATTTTCGGCGAGACCGCCGGGGGCGTGACGGTGGCATCGCTCAAGCAATTGGCGGCACAGGGTAGAATCGACCCCGACGAGCTCACGGTGGCGTTCATCACGGGCGCGGGGTTCAAGACGCTGGAGGCGGTCTCCGAGGCGCTGAATCCTCCGCTGGAGGTGGATGCCACGATGGAGAGTTTCGAGAGCGCCTATCGCGCCCTCGCGGCGCAGGGAGTTGCCTGATGGCTGTTAAGCGCGTGCGGTTCACCTTCCCGGAGAACCTGATCAAGGAACCACTGATCTACAACCTGGGCCACGAGTTCCGCGTCATCACGAATGTGCGCATGGCCGATGTCGACGAGAAGACGGGCTGGGTGCTGCTCGAACTCGAGGGGGAGCCCGACGAGATCGAGCGGAGCCTGGCCTGGGCGCAGGAAAAGGGCGTCCGCATCGACCCGGTGACCGGGGACATCGTCGAAGGCTAGCACGGGCGCAAACGCCCAACCGAACCACCACAGAACCTGGAGACAAACCATGGCGATAACTGTCCGCATCCCTCAGCCGCTGCGAAACCTGACCGGAAACCAGTCGACGGTGACCGGGGAAGGGGCGACGCTCGATTCGCTGGTAGCGAACCTGGAGGGGGCGTACCCCGGGATCAAGGAGCGCATGCTGGACGAAGCCGGCCAGATCCGGCGCTTCGTGAACATCTACGTGAACGGCGACGATGTGCGCTTCATGGATGGGCTGGGGACGGCGCTGAAGGACGGGGACGAAGTGAGCATCGTGCCGGCGGTGGCGGGGGGATAGCCGACTCAGCGTTTGAAGAGATCAGCAACGCCGAACCGGAGCCCTGGGGCGTGCCGGGATTCGACCACATCGGCGCCGCTGAGAACGCGGCGCACACCGTCCTCGTAGACTTCAACCTCGTTCGACTCCAGGTCGACAACCCAGACCGACGGTACCCCGAACCGAAGGTAGAGATCCACCTTGGCGCGAATGTCCCGACGGCTCTGGCCGAGGGAGCGTATCTCGACAGCGACGTCGGGAGGCCGCGTGATCCATTCGTCATCCGCTGGAGGATCAGAGCGGTAGAAAGCGACATCGGGCAACGGGGCGCTTGGGCCATCCGCCACACCGGGGGGAATGATGGCGCGGGGTTCTACGCCGGCGTAGCCGATTTCCGAAAACCAGGATGCAAGTTTTGCGGCGACACGGCTGTGGCCCCAGCGTGGTGACATCTTTTGGTAGACCTCCCCATCGATGAGTTCAAGGCGTCGCTCGTCGATGTCCGGCATCGCAAGGAACTCGTCGAGGGTGAGCCGTGCCCGGGTTGTCATGGGCTGATGGTAGCAGAAAGCCCCCGGGGGTAACCCGGGGGCTCCATGGATCTTTGCTGCGGTAGTGAAGGCTAGAAGACGTTGGGCGTCTTGGTTTCGCCTTGCTGGGCCGTGGGCTGCTGGGGCGCCGGCGCCTGCTGAGGAGCGGCCGGGGGCGGCACTTGCTGCTGGGTTGCCTGCTGGACCTGGGCCTGCTTCGCAGCCTCGGCATCTTCGTCCTTGACGGCGCGGCGGAACTCCTTGATGGAGGTGCCGAGCTCGCGGCCGAGGCCGCTGATCTTGCCGACGCCGAAGATGAGGATGATCACCGCACCGATGATCAGCAGTTCGGGGGCGCCAAGTGAACCAAACATACCGGCCTTCTTCCTGGCTCCGCGTGGGGAGCCACCTCAACATGGTACAGGATAGGCGAACGGCGCAAACGCGCCATGTACCCGTTCTTTCCTAGCCCACCCGTTCCACGAATACGTCCATCACGCCGCCACAGATCTTGTCCTCACCGTCGGTGGGCGCGGTGAGGTCGACGGTGACGATGCGCGGCTGGCCGTCCTGGAGGACGCTCATCGCCTCCTGCCAGACTTCCGCCTCTCCGCAGCCGCCGCCGATGGTGCCGAAGAAGGAGCCATCCTGGCGGACGACCATCTTGGCGCCGGTCTTGCGGGGGGTGGAGCCCCGGGTGCGGGCGACCGTGGCAAGGACGACGGGTTCGCCCTTTTCGAGTGCGCCAGCCAGCGCGCGGTAGATCTCGTCCTGCATGCACCGATCGTGCCTGTTCCGGGGACGCCTTGCAATTCACACGGGTCTGCGGGGGATCCCTGACGGGGAAGAGAGACGCTATATCGGCAGGTGGCGGGGGAGAATTGATAGCGTAACTGGTATGTGTTCGCTGACAATCTGATGAATTCTCGCCTGCGAGCCTTTCACCGGCCGGCTGCCGCGTCGAATGCACGGGTGGAGGCCCCGAACCCCGGGGGCTTACATCACAGCAAGGCGGGGAGGACCCGCCCGGTTCGCAGGAGTGCAACTCATGATCATCCGCAACCTCAGGAGTGGCCGGCGGCTTGCCGTGCTGGCCATCTTCGCCATCGTGGCCGTTTCGGCCTTCGGCTTCGCGGCGGCCAACACCGTCCCCGACAGCAAGGCTGGTGACGGTACCGGTGGAATCACCGGCTACACCGTGTCGAACATCCACTACGTCTTCGACGCGAACAACCCGGCTGAGATCGACCAGGTCGATTTCACCCTGGACGCTGCCGCCACCAACGTTCGCGTTGCCATTAACGGCACCAACTCGTCGAGCTGCACGAACCCCAGCGGGAACGACTGGGAGTGCACGATGCCCACCGGCGTGACCGTCGGTGGGGCGACCGAGCTCCGCGTTGTGGCGGCTGACTAGCACCGTTTGAGCACCAGGGGTGCGCGGGAACGGGGAGGTCAGGCCCCGCGCGCACCCCACCAATTGGGGGACGACAATGGAGCCACGGCGGCGGTTGGTCGCTTCGCTCGCCTCGGCGTTCACGCTCATCGCGGTCATCGCGGCGTGGATCGCCTTCGCCCCGCCGCAGCTCGGCGGGCGCACGTCGTACGTGATTGTCAGCGGTATCAGCATGGAGCCCGGGATGCACCGGGGCGACCTGGCGATCGTCCGCGAACAGGACGCGTACGGCGTGGGCGATGTGGTGACCTACCGGCACCCGAGCATCGGCCCCGTCATCCACCGCATCATCGATACCGACGGCTCGCGGTTCGTCTTCCAGGGCGACAACAACGATTTCATCGACCCGTACCGGCCCGCGCAGGGCGAGCTGATCGGGAAGCTCTGGATCCACATCCCGGGGGCCGGGGCGTGGCTTTCGCGCTTTCATTCGCCGGTGTATATCGCCGGGCTCTTCTTCGTCGCTTTCGTGGGCCTGGGAGGCGGGACTGCTGCGGTCCACGCCGCCAGGGGACGCCGGCGAGGGCGGCACGGCCGGATGCGGCCGACAGGAACCGAGACCAGGGGGGCACCATCCATGAGTCCTTTGCTGCGTGCCTGGCAGGACACACTCTCCATCCTCTTGGCGGCGGCGGCCGGGTTTGGCTTGCTGGCGTGGGCCGCGTTTGGCCGCCCGGCGACTCACGAGGTGCCGGAGAACACGCCGTACCGCCAGTCTGGCAAATTCACCTATACCGCGGCAGCGGCCGACGGCCGGGTATACGATGCCGGGGAGGCGACATCGGGCCAGCCCATTTACCGGAGGCTGAGCGAGTCGGTGGCGTTCGGCTTCGACTACACGTTCGAGGGGGCGGGAGCGGAAGAGGTCGGCGGCCACTACCAGCTTGTCGCCGAACTGGGAGACGAGAACGGGTGGCGGCGGACCATCGAGCTCACGCCCGAGACGGCGTTCAGCGGCGCGACGTTCACGGCGAGCGGAATTCTGCACCTCGCGCAGGTCGATGAACTGGTGACCATCCTCGAAACGCAATCGGGCGTGAAGAACGACCGCTACCGGGTGACGATCTCGCCGCGGGTTTCGGTGGCTGGCCGCATCAACGGCACGCCGTTCGAGGACACATTCGCAGCTGCATCCCTGGCGATGGAGATCGATCGCGTGCAGCTACGACTGGGAAGGGGGACCGGCCAGGACCCGCTCGACCAGCTGACACCCCGGGCCGAAGGCAACGTCTCGACCCGCGTTGAACGCGCGAACACGATCGGCCTGCTTGTGCTTGACCTCCCGGTGGGGACGGCGCGGATGCTCTCGCTGGCCGGCCTTGGCGTGGTGCTGATGGCGACAGGCGTTTACCTGATCGCACTCGTGAACGCGTGGAAGGGGCCGGCGCCCATCGAGGGAGCGC
>JBBIVC010000015.1:287-18039 GCA_037439905.1 Thermoflexus sp. | reverse complement strand
ACTGCCCCTCGAGCTCGTCGAGCAGGGCGCGCACGTCGGCCGCCTCGACCGCGAGACGACCGGCTCCGGAAGGGTCGATGCGCTCGATTCCGCCGCCGCCAGGCGCCTCCGTTACCGCGATGATGAACGGGTCGGCCTCTGTTTCCTCCAGGAAGTCGTCGACAGGGCACGCGGCAGCGGCTGTGTCCTCCAGGTCGACCTCAAGCTGATGCGCGCGATCACGCCGCAACGCGCGCGGGCACTCGAACAGGCCCTCGCTCCCGTGCGCGACCACGTGCTGGTCGGCTCACAGGCGTATTGGAATCTCCGCCGCCTGCGCGGCCTCCCGCTTGCGCTCGACCCTACCCTCCAGTGGCATGAGGGTGGCGCGAGAAACGGCAACGTCTTCCCCAGGTCCGCCGGGCTGCATGGCATGTGGGACGATGCTCCGCTGGCGGCGAACCCCAACGTCACAGCGGCCGAATATGTCGCCAGCCGCATCGAGGACCTGCGCGGCCTGCTGCCGCCGGCGGTCGAGTGGATGGTCGATATCGCCACCATCGAGCACCTCGCCGGGCTCGGCGCCAACCCTGGCGACGAGCTCGGCCGCTGGGGCATCGCGCTCTCCGCCTGGACACTTCGCGGCGACGAAACCCGCCCGGCGGACCTGCTGCACCGCCTCTATCGTGCTGGCGTCGAGACCGTCATCACCGACGTCCCGCTGACCGCGGCTCGCGCTGCCGAAGCGCTCCCCAGGCCGGCCACCCTGTAAACGGACTGTAAATTCTCCACCTGCGCGAAACGGAACAGCACCTCACCGGGACGGTTGATGCCCCTCGCACTGCCGAATCTGGGAACAGGGAGAGACTTTCGCAGGGGAGCACACCAGGTGAGAAAAACCATTGCCCGGCTGCGGGCGCTGCGCGCACATCACGATTCCGAGGCTGGCCAGGGCCTCGCCGAATACGCCCTCATTCTCACGTTTGTTGCGCTCGTCTGCGTGCTGGCGCTGCAGCAGCTGGGCGTCTCCATCGCCAACTCCCCGGGATTCACCCAGCTGCCCAACGTCCTCTGACCCGTCAGAGCGTGACCAGCCCGCAGTTCGCGGCGGTGCCTTCGATCCAGAGGGTGCCGCCGTTGAGCGTCCAGAGGTTGTTCGCATAGTCCGGCGCCCCGGGCAGATAACGCAGCCACCGGCTCCCATCCCACTGGTAGAGCGCCCGGTAGCACCCCGCCGCCCGCGCGAGCACCTGGCCCGGAGGCCCCGGAGGCAGCACCACAAGGTTCCAGCCGGCGCCCAGGTACACGCTCGGGGCGACCGGCCGTGCCGTCGGCGTGGGCGAAGGTGTCGGTGAAGGTGTCGCAGTGGGCGACGGCGTCGGCGTGGTGGTCGGGGTGTTCGTCGCCGTTACCGTTGTCGTTGGTGCGGTGCCGCTCACTTGCTGCGGGCACGCCGAAGACGACGGCGCCGAGGCAACAACCACCACCCATACGTGCTTGAACGTTCCGGATGAGGTGGCATGGCCAATCCCCGCGCACTCCCACGGGACCGGCGCCTGGGCACCGTTCTGATGCCCGGGCTGGGACGACGTGATCGAAGCCAGGGCGTCCACGGCGCTTCCTCCCGGTTGTTCCGTGATGAACGCAGCCAGCGCTTCTCCGCTCCCGTAGTAGACGTAATTGGAGGGGTAACCACAATCCAGGAGCCGTTGCTGCCACGACCGGCCCAACGCGTCGGTGTGACCCGAAGCTTGCCCGTTCGCTATCGCTTCCGCATGAATCTGGGCCGCCCAGTTCGCCGGGGCTGAGGCCGCCATCGCGGGTTGCCCGAGTGCTGAAGCTCGCCACCCGTTGAGCAGGCTGAGGAGCTCCGCCTCAGGCCCGCTGAGGTCCCCCTGCGCCGTGCTGCACGGCCCCGCCACCGCGCCGGCCCGGGAACCTCCCAGCGAGACGGCGACCGAAAGCACACCGGCCACAAGGCCAACCAGGATCAAGACCCGAATTGTCACGTTTCACCAACCGCGGGGGCGCCGGCAGAGCCACCATAACACTGCTTTTTCGCCAAAGGTCAAGAACAAAGGAATGGCACGCCAGCCGCGGACGGCGTAGTATTGCGGGGTCGAATGCGCACAACTGAGCTTGAACCCGGAGCGGCCACCATGACGGCAACTGGCAGAATCTCTGTACCCCGGCTTCCCCGCCGGCTCGTCCAACGTCCCCACCTCCTCGAACGCCTCCACGCCGGGATTGGCAACGGCCTCACGGTCCTCCAGGCCCCCGCCGGCTACGGCAAGACCACCCTCATCGCCACCTTTGCCGCCGAAGTTGAATTCCGGCCCGCGTGGCTCACCCTCGATGCCTCCGCCGGCGCGCCCGAAGTCCTCGCCCAGCAGCTCGCCGCCGCGCTCGCAGGCGACCGTGAAACCGAGCCCCCTGCAGTCGCGACCAAGTTCAGCGACCTCCAGGCCTACATCCACGCGGCCGCCCGCCGCGCCGCCGACGAATCTGGCCTGCCGCTCCTCGTCATCGTCGACAACGTCGAAGAGCTCGCCGACGGCCGCGAAGCCGGCGCATTGCTCGTCTGGCTCATGGAAGTCCTCCCCGAGGGCAGCGAGGTCATCCTCTCCGGTCGCGAAATGCCGTTCATCCCCTCGGTCAACGCGCGCATCGCCACCGGCGAGATCACCGTCCTCCAGGCCGCCGACCTCGCCTTCACTGAAGACGAAATCGCATCGGCCATCGCCCTCACCGGTTCCACCGCCAGCCCCTCCGACGTCGCCGGCCGCACTGGCGGCTGGCCGGTCGCCGTCATGGCATCGCTGGCCGGGGGCCCCGCGGGGGATCGGCTCAGCGCCGCCGCCTTCGACCTCTACCTCCAGACCGAGGTCTGGGGCCGCGTGCCCGCCGGCCTCCGCCAGGTGCTTCGCCGCGCCGCCCTCAGCCCCTCGATCGAACGCGCCGCAATCGAACTCGATTTCGGGTCGTCTGCCTGGCGCGGGCTCACCACCTGGGCCGCCTCCCACGACTTCCTCTGCGAACACCTCTCCGCCTCCGAGTTCCGCCTGGTGCCCCTCCTCCGCCAGTTCATCGTCGAGGATTTCCAGCGCACCGACCCGGACGGATACGATGCCGCGGTCGAGCAGGCCCTCCAGGTCATGGTCGCCGCAGGCGACCTGAGCGAGGCCGTCGAGTTCGCCCGCTCCGCCGCCAGCGAACGCATCCTCGCCGATGTGCTCGAGGCGCACAGCCCCCAGCTCATCACGCACGGCGATTTCACCCTCCTCTGGCGCGCCTTCGAGTGCGTCAGCACCACCACGCTCGTCCGCCGTCCCATCCTTCGCGCCCTTCTCGCTCGCCTCACCGCACACCACGGCGACCCGGAAGAGGCGCTGCGCAAAGCCGCGATCGTCCTTCGCGACCCCGCGAACGCTGGCCCGGCGCACGTCCATGCCCTCCTGGCCCGCCTCCGGGCGCTGCGTCTCCTCGGGCGTCTCGATGAAGCCGCCGCCACCGCCGAGCAGCTGCGGAGTGTCGATTGCGCCGGCGACCCGATCCTCCGGACCGAAGTCGCCTACCAGAGCGCCGAGTTCGAGCTTTCCGTCACGCGCAACTTCGCCCGGGCCGAGGAGCTCCTCAACCAGGCCATCCGCATGAGCGAGCAGGATCATGTCGAGCCCCTGGGCCTGCTCGCCCGCTCAACTCTCGGCCAGGCGCTCGCCATGCACGGCGAGGCGCCTGCCGCGGTTACCGTGCTGACGCGCGCCGCCCAGGGCTGGCGCAGCCTCGGCCGCTCGTCCAACCTCGGCTGGGTGCTCAACAACCTTGGCATGTCGCACCTCCAGGCTGGCGATTTCGCCTCCGCCGCATCGGTCCTCCAGGAAGCCGTCCAGGAAGGGATCGATTGCGGGAACCAGCGCAACGTGGCCTACGCCACCGCCTCGCTCGGCGATGCCGAACTCGCGCTCGGCCACTTCCAAAAGGCCCGCGAGCACTACGAAGAGGCCATCCGCATCTGCGCCACCGACGCGCTGGATGAGACCCTGGCCGCGCTCTCCATCGCCGGCCTCTCGGCAGCCTTCCTTGGCCTCGGCGATCTCCAGCAGGCCGACTTCTTCTCCCGCCGCGCGCTGCTGGTGGCGCTCGCTTCGGCGAACGACTATGAGGTGGCACACTGCCGCCTCCAGCAGGCCGCCTGCGAATTCGCCACCGGCAACTACGTCTCCGCGATCTCCGAGGCCGCCCAGGCCGCCGACTTGTTCCAGGCCATGGATGTCCCGACCTCGCTCGCGATGGCCCACTACCGCATCGCGATGGCCCACTTCAAGGCCAATCGCCGCGCCGAGGCGCAGGAAGAGGTCACACGCGCCGCCGAGGCGCTGAGAGAGCCCTGGATGGCCAGCGCTCTCGTCCCGCTCATGCGCGAAAACCCCATGTTCGCCCAGTGGGCGGCGTCCCGTGGCCCCGCCGTTCGCGTCTTGCGCGATCTGCTGGAGCGCCAGTCCTTCGGTGTCCTCTCGCCCGCCGAAGAGCAGCCCGCCGCCGAGTCGCGCGGCCGTCTGCCCCGCGTGGTCGCCCGCAGCCTCGGCGCCATCTCCGTCGCCGTTGGTGGCCGCGAAGTCACCGACGAGCAATGGGCCAGCGCCCGGGCCAAGGAGATGTTCTTCCTCCTGCTCTCGCATCGCGGCGGTCTGCGCAAGGAAGAGGCGGTCGAGTACCTCTACCCGGAGCTCCCCCGCGAGAAGTGCAACAGCGCCTTCCACTCCAACCTCTACCGCATCCGCAAAGCCCTCTACCAGGACAGCGTGGTCAAGCGCGATGGCGCCTATCTCCTCAATCCCGACGGCCAGTTCGAGTGGGACGTCGAGGAGTTCGAAGCGGCGATCGAGCGCGGTAGGCGTGCCCAGGCCGGCTCAAAAGAGCGGGCGCTCGCGTTCCAGGAAGCCCTCGAAAAGTACTGCGGCCCCTTCGCCGAGATCTTCCAGTCCGAGTGGGCCGCTGCCACCCGCGCCCGCCTCGAGCGCGATGCGCACGAATCGCTCGCCATGCTCGCGGCCTACTTCGCCAGCCGCGAGGATTATGAATCCGCCGCGCTCTGCATGGAGCGGGTGCTCCGCGCCAACCAGTACAACGAGGAAGCTGCCTACCAGCTCGCCCGCTATCGCAGCAAGGCCGGGCAGGTCGTCCAGGCCCTCAGCTTCATCGACGATTACGGCTCAGTCTACGAATCCGAATTCGGCGAACAGCTGCCCGAGCGCTTCTGGCGGCTTCGCGCCGATATCGCCGCCGGTGTGGCGGTTTAATTCGGCACGCCGCGTTCATTCCATGGTGTTCTCGCGAGAACTTCGCGAGAACACCCCGCTTAACCTCCGGACGACAACTTCAAGACGTCCTGGAGGGACACGGAATGACTCGGCTTATCTCGACTCTCGTTGCTGTTGCTTCGCTCGCTGTCATCGCGCTCGCCGGGGCTGCGCCGTTCCAGTCCTGGTAATCCCCGCCACGCAAGGGGCATGCCCATGTGGCACGTCCCCCGGATGATCGCCCGCCGGCCCGGCCGCGCGGGCGATTTGTGGTTCCTGGCCGCCGCCGCGGCCATCTTCCTCGCCCAGCAGCTCGCCATCTCCTTCATGGCAACCGGGGGTGTCGAGGGTGCGGTCCGCCGCGCGCTTTTCTTCGCCACCACGGCCATCCTGGTCCTCCTGGCGCTCCGTTTTCGCCGATTCTGGGGCGCATGGCTGGTTGCCGCCGGCATCCTCCTCAATCTCATCCCCATGGCCGCCCATGGAGGCGCCATGCCAGTCGATATCGCAATCGTCGAATCGTCCGGCGCCTTCCCTGAAGTCACCCGCGAGCACCTCGGCAGCCAGACCAACCACGGCAAGGATGTCGTCCTCGAACGCGACGATATCCACTTCTTCGCGCTCTCCGACCGCTACGTGGTCGACCTCCCGGGCTACGGCACGAACATCTACTCGCTGGGCGATTTCGTCCTCATCGCCGGGGTGGCCCTGATCATCGTGCAGGCCCCGCTGGATGTCCTCCGCGCGCAGCGCCAGGAAACGCCGCAGGCAGCCTGACCGGCCGGCGGCAGGCGCCGGTACCTCCCGGCCCGGACACCCTGCTAGGC
Source organism: Thermoflexus sp. (assembly GCA_037439905.1). Taxonomy (GTDB): domain Bacteria; phylum Chloroflexota; class Dehalococcoidia; order Tepidiformales; family Tepidiformaceae; genus Amarobacter. The sequence continues at coordinate 11,933 of JBBIVC010000015.1, read as the reverse complement.
TTTTTCCACCTCATCACCGCAGGAGGCGCACGTGCGCTTCATCATCTATGGCGCGGGCGCCATCGGTGGCGCCATTGGCGGCAGGCTCCACCAGTCGGGGCACCAGGTAACCCTCATCGCGCGCGGTGCACACCTGGAGGCGATCCGCACCGCCGGGTTGCTCCTCCGCACGCCCGATGGCGATTTCCGCTGCGCGATCCCGGCCGTTGGGCACCCCCGGGATGTCGACTGGCAACCGGGCGACGTTGTCATCCTGGCCATGAAGACCCAGGACACCGACGCCGCCCTCCGCGACCTCGAGTCCGCCGCAGGCACCGCGATCCCCGTGATCTGCGCCCAGAACGGCGTCGAAAACGAGCGCCTCGCAGCCCGCCGTTTCGAGCGCGTCTATGCCATGCTCGTCGCCCTCCCGGCCACGTTCCTTGTCCCCGGCGAGGTCATCGCCTCGGCGGCGCCCCTCAGCGGATGTCTCCATGCCGGGGCCTTCCCGCGCGGCGCCGACGCCACCATCGCAGAGGTCTGCCGAGCCCTCGCCGCATCGAATTTCCATGCGCTGCCAGCTGAAGACGCCATGGAGCTGAAGTACCGCAAGCTCATGCTCAACCTTGGGAACGGGCTCGACGTCATTACCGGCCGCATGTCCTGGGGCGCAGGTGGCCAGCTTGGCGCCGTCACTGCCCGGCTCCGCGACGAAGCCGCCGCCTGCTATGCCGCCGCCGGGATCACGGCCACCCCGCAGGATGAGTACGCCCGCCGTGTCACCAGCCACTACCGCGCAACCGAGGTTGGCGGACAGGTCCGCAGCGGAAGCTCCACCCTCCAGAGCGTCCTCCGCGGCCACTCCACCATCGAGGTCGACTACCTGAACGGCGAAATCGAACTCCTGGGCAAGCTCCATGGCATCCCTACCCCCTACAACACCACGGTGCGCCGGGTCGCCACGGATTTCGCCGCCCGGGGAGTGAAACCGGGGTCCATGACGCTCGACGAACTGGTTGCCATCGCCGAATCCGCCGACCGTTAGGCTTCCAGCAGCCCGAACGCCGCGAGACCGTCGAGCAGCTGGTCGACGATGCCCGCCACGTCGGGCTCTTCGAGCGTCGAGGCGTCGATGGGCCCGCTCTCTGACTGGAGGGTCATGCCGGGCCGGGCCAGCAGCTCGCGAACCGCTTCGCCCAGGGCCGCCCGGTCGCGGGTCCCGTCCACGTACGGCACGAACGCATAGGTGAACTCGTCGAACGTCACGGCGTAGTGCATCGTGTTCGGCAGCGAACCACCGCGGGCTGCCATGGCGCGGGCGATGGCGCCCACCCTGGGGTACTCACCGGGCCGCGTAGCCGTCTGAGGTCTCTGCCAGCGCATGTCAATGGCATCGTGGCCCAGGAGCGTGAACAGGATGCCCCCCGCGTACTCATCCGGGGGGAGCCCCTGGTCACCGTCGTCCCCTGCGGCATCGCGCAGCTCCTCGAAGCTCAGTACTCCCGGGAACGCCTCGCGAAGCGCCATGACCATCCGTTGCGCGGCGGGGGCCGCAATCGCGAGCGACCCTCCCCCCGGGATCGGCGCGGCGTCTTCAGGCCACGGCTGCGGCCCGGGCGGTGCCCCCAGCCGGAAGTACATCTCGGTCAGGGGCTCGACGCTCAGGGTGCGGTTGATCTGGACGCCCGTCCGGCAGAGCAACGACTGCCTGAACATCCGGTTGGTTACGAAGTCGCGGTATTGCTCCACCGCCAGGTGGTCGGCCGAAATCTCCTCGATGGTCTTCCCGGCCCGCTCGGGCAGATTCATGGTCAGCATCGTCGAGAAACTGGCGTCGGCCAGGTACTGCAGGCCGAAGCCGGGGAGCATCTCGGCGAACTCGTGCAGGTAGTACGCCTGGTTCTCATCCTCGAGGAATTCATGCAGGAGGTAGTAGTCGGGCCGGGTCTCGATGAGCTTTCGCTCGGCGGCGATGTACTCGTGGAACGGGCTCGGCCTGCCGGAGCTCTCGGCGATGAGCCCGGACGCCTCCTCGGCGAAGTTCACAATCGCCCGCGCCTGCGTGGCCCGCTCGTGGGCGTCGGCGAAATGCCGGGCATGGAAAAGCATCAGGTCTCGAACGATGCCACGCATGCGCCAACCGGGCAGGGCGTTGTAGCTCACGAAGGCCACCCCCTGGGGTGCAAGGAGCCTGTGGCAGCAGTCCAGGATCGCGTCGCGAACCTCCGCCGGCACCCACGAGAACACGCCGTGGCACACGATGTAATCGAATGGCCCGTCGAGCCCTGGCGCATCCCGGATGTCCATCGCTTCCAACCGGACGTTGGCCAGGCCCACCTCCCGCGCGATCGCACGCGCCGCGTCCACCTGCTTCCGCGAAAGGTCGATCCCGACGAACTCCGAGCCCGGCAGCCCGTGGGCCATGGGCAGCAGGTTTGCGCCGTCCCCGCACCCGAGTTCGAGCACCCGGCATCGCTCCGGCCGCGCCGGGGCCATGCCAAACAGGCGCGCAATCGCCCCCACGTGCGCCGGGTGCGTCGTCGTGACCGCCGACCCCGGGTATGGGATCTCGTCGTAGCTGGTGCCATTTCCCTCGCCCGGCGCTTGCACGCCGTGCATTCTCGCCGGTACCTGCTGGCCCCACAATTCGGCCCGTGTGGTGCATTCAATGCCCGCACCACCAGCTACGATGGCAATGGCGCGGCGCGCGTCACGAACCATGGAGGGAAATGATGGCAAAAATCATCGACATCGAAGGCATCGGCGAGGCGTTCGCCGCAAAGCTCGAAGGCGCCGGCGTGGCGACCGTTGAGGCCCTTCTCGAAAAGGCCGGGTCCCCGTCCGGCCGCAAGAACCTTTCGGAGGCGACTGGCCTCTCGACTGACCGCATCCTCGAATGGGTGAACCGGGCCGACCTCATGCGCATCAAGGGCGTGGGCTCGGAATACTCCGACCTCCTCGAGGCCGCCGGCGTCGACACCGTCAGGGAACTCGCGACTCGCCGCCCCGATAACCTCCATGCGAAGCTGCTCGAGGTCAACGAGGCGAAGAAGCTCGTACGGCGCACGCCCACGCTTGATGACGTGGCTTCCTGGGTTGCCGAGGCGAAGACGCTTCCGCCGAAAGTCTCGTACTAGGAGGCCATGAAGGCAGCACCGGGGGAAGCCCGGGATGCCGGCCGGTTCCCGGCAGGAGAAGGCGAGGCCACCCATCGGGTGGCCTCACTGCTCAATCCCGCGCCAGGGCCGCTACCACTCCTTGCCGATGCCTCCACGGCTTCCGAAGAAGGCCGACGGCCAGTTGCGCCCGGTGATCATGGCCTTATCGATGTCCTCCTTCGTGGCGATGCCCTGTTCCGCGATCAACCTCGCTTCCCGTGCCGCCGCGGCGAAGATCCGGTTCAGCAGGAACCCGTACGTCCCGGGTGTGTCTCGCACCATCGAGACGGCCTTGCCCGCTGCCTCCGCCAGCTGCCGCACGGTCTGGACGTTCTCCTCCGACGATTGCGGGGTGTAGATCACCTCGCACATCCGCATCGTCGGCACGGGGTTCGAGAAGTGCATCCCCACGAACTTCGTCTTCCGGTCGTCCGAGACGTCTTTGGCGATGTCCTGGATGCAGAAGCCCGAGGTGTTGGATGCGAAGATGGCTTCCGGCTTTACGATTTGGTCGAGCTCCGCGAACACCTGCTGCTTCAGGTCGAGCTTCTCCGGGATGGCCTCGATGATGATGTCGCAGGCTGCCAGGTCTTCTACCTTCGTCGTGTAGCTCACCCGCGCCATCGCCGCGACTGCGTCGTCGAAGTTCACTTTGCCCCGCTCGACTCCGCGCTTGATGCCCCACTTGCCATCGCAGAGCGCGTGCCGCGAAGCCTCGATCGCCTCATCGTTGATGTCGCGGACAATCACGTTGTAGCCCGCCAGCGCGAACACCTGGGCGATACCGCCCCCCATGACCCCGCCGCCAAGGGCGCCGATCGTCTTGACCTCTTCAAACTTCACCTTGGGAACCTCGTATCCGGTATGTGCGGATACTACCCCCGTCGGTCGGCCCGGCCCACCGGCCGCGGGGTATGAAGACTGCGCCCACGGGGGTGGCCCGCCGTGTCGCCAGCTGGGACGGGGCGCCCGGGCGCCTCGCATCGGCTCCCCGTTGCCGGGTGCGAACGTTAGTCCAGGTAGTCCTTGAGCTTCTTGCTCCGGCTCGGGTGGCGCAGCTTCCGCAGCGCCTTCGCCTCGATCTGGCGGATGCGCTCGCGCGTGACCCCGAATTCGCGGCCCACCTCTTCGAGCGTCCGGCTCCGGCCATCTTCCAGCCCGAACCGCAACTGCAGCACCCGCCGCTCCCGGCTGGTCAGGCTCGCCAGCACGTCCTCCACCTGTTCGCGCAGGAGCTGCTGGCTGGCCGCCTCGGCAGGCGCAAGCGCGCTCGGGTCCTCGAGGAAGTCCCCCAGGTGGCTGTCTTCTTCCTCGCCGATCGGCGTTTCAAGCGAGACCGGCTCCTGCGAGACCTTCTGGATCTCACGGATGCGCTCGGGCGTGTAGGCGGCGGCCGCATCGGGTTTGCCGCTTTCGGTCATCCCGCGCGCGATCTCCTCGCTCGTCGGCTCGCGTCCATATTCCTGTACCAGCCGCCGGCTCACCCGGACCAGCTTGTTGATCGTCTCGACCATGTGCACCGGGATGCGGATGGTGCGCGCCTGGTCGGCAATCGCGCGGGTGATGGCCTGGCGGATCCACCAGGTCGCGTACGTCGAGAACTTGAACCCCTTGCGATAGTCGAACTTCTCGACAGCGCGGATAAGCCCGATGTTGCCTTCCTGGATGAGGTCCAGGAGCGACATGCCCCGGCCGATGTACTTCTTCGCCACCGAAACCACCAGGCGCAGGTTGGCCTCGGTCAGCCGCCGGGTCGCCTTCTGGCCGTTCCGCTTCACCGTGTCGAAGTGGTAACGCAGCTTCTCTTCGAGCGGCGCAATCTTCTCGATCAGCCCATCGACCGGCGGCACCAGGTCGTCCTCGCTCCCCGCTTCCTCGCCCATCTGGGCCACCAGGTCCGGCGTGAGGATGTGCGTCACGATCGAGAGCGTGACGATGCGCTGGTGCGCGTCGTCCTCGTCGAGCTTCAGCTTGTTCATCACGTGGAACTTGAAATCGTTGTCCGTTTCGCCGTCGATCAATCCGCGGAACTGCGGGTCGCCGATCGTCTCGCTGAACGAAAGGTTCTTCAGCTTCGGCCCGTCCGGGTTGCGCCACTTGCGCACCACGGTCACTTCATCCGGCCCTGCGGGCTTCACCAGCTTGTCGAAATCATCGATAAAGCGCTTCGCTTCCTTGTAGACCGGCAAGAGCGCGCCCCACTGCTCGAGCAGCCGCACGGCAATGCGCGCCGCCGAGGGTGGGTGCCCGTAGTTCTGTACGTACTCCTGCTCGATCGCCTCGATGTGGAGCCCTTCCTCCATCTGCCGCGCCAGGTGCTTCTCGTCGTCGGCCGTCAGCAGGTAGACCTTGCCGATCTCGCGGAGGTACATCCGGACGGGGTCGTCGATCCCTTCGGATTCCTCGGTGAGCAACGCGATGCTCGCGTCCTCCTCCTCCTCTTCCTCCTCGTCGATCCCGGGGCCCTCTTCCTCCTCGTCCGCGGCAATGTCGGAAAGCTCGTCCTCGCCCGTGTCCTCATCGCCAAAGGCGGACAGGCGCGACAGGACGCCGTCAATAACGGTGCCGTCGCTTGCGGCAGATGTGTCGGTCAGGGCATCGTCGGTCATGCTCAGCAGTCAAACCTCTCAGTGTACGGGGGACGCGAAAAGGCGCAGGGCACACTGCGCCTTTTCCATTCTCGCAAATCCCGCAGAGGCGAGTCAAGGCAAGCCGGTCGGCCGGGGTCAGGTTCGGCCTTGTTAGCTCCTTCTCCGCTGCTCGGCGACCCGTCGACTCGCTCGGTGCTCCCGATCACTCGGGCTGTGAATCAACATCCGTGTCGGCGGCGCAAGGTCCGACGGGGCCCTCCCATGCGAGTTCCGCGCCGGTGGAGCAGAACAGCCAGCGTAGCTTGGGTCGGGTCCTGAAACGGGTTCAGCAAGTAACCGGCCGCGACCAGGGTCCCCTCCGCGCGAGGCCATTGATGCGAGCCGCTCGCTTCGGCTCGCCTGAGAAGACTGGCATGATGCCGGTGCGGCACGTCAGGCGTAGATCTTGATTGGGAGGCCGCTGTCGCCGATCGCCGCCGCCACAGTCGGTCCAAACGGGACACTGTCAAGGTCTACGCCTTGACTGGCGCTAATGAATTCGATTCCCAGTACTGCCCCGTCCTCGGCCAGGTCCACGAGGCGAAGATCCCCGAGGCTACGTGTCTCCGCCACCTCACCCTCGGCCAGCCCGACGTACAGCACGTCCGCATCGTCATCGTATGTCACGTATGGGTACTTCATTGGAGTCCCTCGCTTACTCGTCTGTCCAGGCGACCGTTTTGACTTTCGGCGGCACGGTTCCAATTTCGACGTAGACTTTCAACCGGCGCCCGGCATAGGTCCCGATATAAATCTCGGCAGGCTTGACGTTCACTCGAGGCTGGGCCGGTCGGTGCACGTCGTAATTCGCTAAGACGAACTCGACGCCGTCGGCCGGGATTTTTCGCTTCCGCATCTGTTCGCGGGCGTGACCGGTGTAGGTGCATGGCGTCACGGCCCCTGTCGACCCGCTCCTTGAACGATGAAACGTCCCACCCGATCACTGAGTTAACCGGGTGGCTTGGACAAGGGATCATTGGCTGGCAAGGCCAGCACGTCAAGCGTGGCAGCATTGTCGTGCCTTCGCTGTGAGGATTTCCACCGATCATTCCCGGGCGGCGCTTACGGATTCCTGCCAATTCGCCGGCCAGGCGAAGCCCGTCGCATGTATCTGCAAAATGACCCACCACCAGCAAGCCCAGGTCCCCGGTCCCTGGCTTGCCTTGACTCGCTGACCGCAGCTCGCGTTCGCCTCGTACGGCAGGGCCCGCCGCCGGGCCCGGCCGTAGCGCTTACTCGTCAGCCCGGCCTAGCAGCACGCCCTGGCCCAGGCGTCCGTCCCACCCGGCTTCACCGCCACCACCGCCGCCGATGCAATCCCGTTGCCTCCCGGGTACTCCGAAGCGGTGGACGTGACACCCTCGAACCCGGCCGCCCGGATCTTCTCAACGTAGTCGCTCTCCAGCAGCGCGCCGGCGATGCACCCTGCCCACTGTTCCATGTCGTTCTTCAGCGCGTCGGGCGCGGGCCGGGTCCAGACCATATCCGAAACCTGGAGCCGTCCCCCGGGCTTCAACACCCGGAACGCCTCACGGAAGACCTGGTCCTTGTCGGGCGACAGGTTGATGACACAGTTCGAGATGATCACGTCAACCGACTCGTCGGGGATCGGCAGGTGCTCGATTTCGCCCAGGCGGAACTCCACATTCGTGGCGCCAACCTTGGCCGCGTTCTTCCGGGCGAGCGCGATCATCTCCGGGGTCATGTCCACCCCGTACACGCGCCCTGTCTCCCCCACCATCTTCGCCGCCAGGAAGCAGTCGATCCCGCCGCCCGAGCCAAGGTCGAGCACCACCTGGCCGGGCTGGAGGGCCGCGATCGCCGTCGGGTTGCCACACCCGAACGCGACATCCGTCACCGTCGACGGCAGGTCCGAGACGTCGGCCTCCGCATAGAGCCGCGCGATGTTGGCGATCGGGATTTCGTTGGCGCTGGCGTCGCCGCAACAGCTGCTCTCCGCAGGCGCCGCGCTGCAACAGTCGTTGGCCTGGACAACAGGCACGGCTTCCCCTTCGGCCAGGATGCGCTGGACGCGGCTGCCGTACGCCTTGACCACTTCGGTCCGGATCTCATCGTCGGTGCGGTTTGTCACGGGAAGGCTCCTCATCGGAAAATTTCGATGCCATCGTAGAAATACGATGAGGTTCAGGTCAAGCCCTTCCAGGCGTTTTCTCTGCAATCTCCGAGGTTTCCCGCCCCGCCAAGGATGTGGCCCATCCGCCGCCAGTCCTGCACCTGCTGTTCCCACGGCCGGTGCGCTGCGGACCGCGCCGCGGGATGATACAGCGCCGTCAGCACCGTGCCGCTCCATGGCACGAACCGGCCAACGGCCGTCCGCAGGGTAAGCCCATGCGGCTCGATATGCCCCAGGGCTGCAAGCGCCACCCCGCCGAGCGCCACTACCATCCCGGGCCTGACCGCACCGATGGCGGCCGCCAGGAAGCCCGAGCAGGCGAGGACCTCCTGGCCCTTCGGCCGGCGATTGTTCCCCTGCTGGTCGAGGGGCAGGCACAGCACGGCGTTGGTGACCGCCACCTGCGCACGTTCGAGACGCGCTTCGCCAAGCAGGCGAGCAAACCGCCGGCCGGCCACGTCCCCATGGAGCGGCAGCCCGGTGCGAGCGGCGCCAAGGCGGCCCGGCGCCTCGCCCACGAACAGGACGTGCGGCCCCGAGGCGCCTGGCCGGGCATCGACCACCGCGCTCCCCGGGACCACCCCCGGGCAGCGCCGGCAGGCGGCGGCTTTGCCTGCGAGGTCGTCGAGGGTCATGGCTTCTGGGAGTCCAGCAGCGCCAGGAGCCTCGCGGGCGCGACGGTCCGGTAGGCCTCCTCCACGATCATCGCCACCTCTTCCCAGTCCGCAGGCACATCGAGCCGCACACCAAGCCAACCGCGGTGCCCCACGTAGGGCGGGACAAAGAACCGGTCGGGGGCGGCGTTCACCAGCACGTCCTGTGCCCCCGGCGGCGCAGCGCACCAGAAACCGAGGGGGCCTCCATGATGGTGGTTCGAGAACATCACGAACGTCTTCTTCCCACGGACAAACCACGTGGGCTCTCCATGGCTCAACCGCTCGGTCGTCTCGGGAAGCGCCATGCAGATGGCGCGCAGCCTGTCCAGCACGTCGCCGTCCATGTCCGGAATTGTGCCGCCAGCGCGGGCGCCTGCACATCCTCACCGCGCATCGGCTAGGATTCGCGCACCTTGCGGAGGGCACAGCACATGGAATATCGCATTGTCGCCACGGGTCTGAGGTTCCCGGAGGGGCCGCTCGAATTGCCCGGGGGCGACATCCTCGTCACCGAGATCGCCGCCGGCCGGCTCACGCGCGTCAAGGCCGATGGCTCCACCGAGGTCTTTGCCGTCACCGGCGGCGGGCCGAACGGGGCGGCCATCGGCCCCGACGGAGCCATCTACGTCACGCAGAACGGTGGCTTCCACTGGACCGAGCGGCCGCTGCCCGATGGTTCGGTCGGGCTCTTTCCCGGCGAACAGCCAGCCGATTACATCGGTGGCCAGATCCAGCGCGTGAGCCCCGATGGCTCCACCGTCACGACGCTCTACCGCGAGTGCGACGGGGAACGGTTGAAGGGCCCGAACGACCTCGTGTTCGACCGCGAAGGCAACTTCTACTTCACCGACCACGGGAAGACCCGCCCGCGCGACCGCGACCGCACCGGGGTCTTCTACGCCTCCCCCGATGGGACGTTCATCCGCGAAATCATCTTTCCGATGGAAGCCCCCAACGGCATCGGCCTCAGCCCCGATGAGAAGACGCTCTACGTTGCCGAGACGCCCACCGGCCGCCTCTGGGCGTTCGATCTCGTCGCCCCGGGGCAGGTTGGCGCACGGCGCGTCCTCGGCACCCTCCCCCCGGGCGGCCCAATCAACAGCGCGATGTGCGATTCGCTCTGCGTCGATGGCGAAGGGAACATCATCGTTGCGACGCTCATCAACGGCGGGCTCACGTCGTTCTCGCCCGATGGAAAGGCGGTCACGCACTATCCCTGCCCCGACCTGCTCACGACCAACGCGTGCTTCGGCGGGCCAGGCCTGCGGACGCTCTACGCCACCCTGAGCACCACGGGCCGGCTCATCGCCTTCGATAACTGGCCAACGAAGGGCCTCAGGCTGAACTTCCAGGCTGCCTGACTGCGAACCAACCATGCCTGTGGGCCGCGAGATTGCCTCGCGGCCCCGCATCGGACGCCGGCCTCAGGCTTCCTGGCTTCAGACTTCCTGGATGAAAAGCTGAACCTGCAGCGTCACCTCGTCTTCGACGCTTACGAAGCCGGCGATCTCCGGTTTCGTGATGTTGAAATCGCTGTACTTGAACTTTGTGGTCCCCAGCACGCTGAGGATGTCGCCGTCCCGCTTCACCTTCAGCTCCCAGGTCACCTCCTTCTTCACCCCATGCAGGTCCAGCGTCCCCGTGAGCTGCAGGACCGTATCCGTCGGCCCGAATTCCGCCGGCAGCCCGCTAATCCTGGTTGCCGTGAACGTGGTCGAGGGATACTTCGTTGTCTCCAGAGCGCCCCGCATCCGGTTGTCACGGCGCGACTCATCGCTCGTGATGCTCGCCAGGTCGACCGTGAACGACGTCGGCTTCGCGGGGTCGAGGCCGCTTTCCGTCAGGTGGAACTCGCCGCTGATCTTCCTGGTCGTCCCCTTCGCGGTTGAACTCGTGGGCAGGCTCGCCAGCTTCTCCGGCGCCAGGTACCACGCCTCGGATTGCCCCTCGATGATCCGGTAGCTCTTCCCTGCCCACGTCGATGTCCCCTGGCCTCCCCCGGCGGGTGCCGTGGCGGGGGCCTGGGTCCCCCCGGCGGCTGCCGGCGCCGTCGCCGTCGGCGTCTGGCTCGCGGCCTGTCGCACTTCGTCCGTAACGTCGGCCGCGGTCTTTTGCGCTTCGTTCTCCTCGCGGATGAAGAAGTACCAGCCAGCGCCGGCGGCCACGACCACCACGATAGCGACGGACAGCAGCCGCCCTGCCAGGCTCCCGAAGAGGAACTTCACATGTGCCTCCAAATGCACCAAATGCTGCGATCATCCGGACACCCCGGTAAGCGGCGGTAAATCGCGGACCCCGGGGTGCGCTATCCTTCCGCCCGTGCGTCGCCCCGTCCTCTTCACCCTGGCCGCGTGGCTCGTAGGCGCCACGCTCCTCCGCGCAACGTTCCTCGCCCCGCAGTATTGCCCGGCAATCGACGCCGATGGCGCCCGTGCGGCGGCACGGGCTGCAGCCTCCTGGATCGAACAGAATCAGCTTCCCGATGGCGCCTACGTTTACGAATACCGGAAGGACGACAACGCCAGCCTTGGCGGTTACAACGTGGTCCGCCATGCCGGCGTCACCATGTCGCTCTACCAGCTCGCCGCGGCGGGCGATGGGGAGATCCTCCCGGCCGCGGACCGCGGCCTCGCCTGGATGAATCGGAATCTCTATCGAAACAACGGCTGGGTGGCCTTGCAGGACCCGTCGGATGGCAGCGTCCGCCTCGGCGCGAGCGCCCTCATGCTTGCCAGTGTCATCCAGCGCAGGTTGGCTACAGGCGACAACCGCTACGACGAGCTCGCGCGGAGCCTGGCCAGGGGGCTGCTCGCTCCGTAATGCGTTTCATGCAATACGCCAAAGTCGCCTTCCTCAACCGCTGGAACCCCGCGACCAACGCCCCCGTCCCCGGCGAGCGTTCCAGGTATGCCACCGGCGAGGCCTTCTGGACGCTGACGCTCATGCACCGCCTGTTCCCGGGTGAAGGCTGGGACCAACCCGCCCGGCGCACCGCCGACTACCTGGCCCTCTACCGCGACGAGGTCGAGCAGCAGAAGTACCCGCCATGGGCCGACCAGTGGGCTGCCTACGGGCTGGCAGAGATGGCC